>JAEOTS010000136.1 GCA_016839745.1 Promethearchaeota archaeon | reverse complement strand
ATTGCTTTTCCAACTAATTCAGTATATGGTTTAGGTGGTGATCCCCTCAATCTTGAAGTAATAAAAAGAATTTATGATATTAAATATCGAGATCGGACAAAAGGATTATTGCTATTAGTTGCAGATACTGAAGAGGCAGAAAAAATCGCAGATTTTAACAAAATAGGTTATAAATTAGCTGAACGCTTCTGGCCTGGTCAATTGACACTAATATTAAAAAAAAGAGAGCCAAATATAATTCCTCCAGAAGTCACTGCATTTAAAGATACGATTGGTATCCGCGTGCCGGAAAACGAGATCGTCCTAGCTATATTAAAAAAATTAAAATCAAAAGGATATTTTGGTGGTATAATTGGAACTTCAGCTAATTATTCTGGTGAACCACCCTCAATAAGTGGTGATGAAGTAGCAAAAAAATTTTTAACACCAATAGATTTAATCCTTGATGAGGGAAAAACTAAAACGCAAGTACCTACAACAATTCTTGATTGTACCTCAGAAGAGTTAAGGTTACTGAGGGTAGGTATTATAAAAGAAGAACAAATTGAAAATTTTATTGAATTAAATAAAGATTAACTATTTGGTGAGTATTTTGAATAACTTTAATTTATTAATCTCGACTTCCAGATTTAACGAAATTAACGCAAAAGCAGAAATTTGGTTTACTCTGTTAATGTGTGGTGATAAGTATCCTATTATATCAGGGGTAAAATATCCCGGATTGATAACCGCTGTTACCAATATTGAAAATAAAGAAGTTATAAGAAAGATCAAAAAACTCCTCAAAAGAGATCCCAATTTCTTTCAATTCATCCTAAAAATTATCCCTGTTGATTACGTGTGCGAAACCAACCTAAATGTAATAAAAAATTTCGTAGAAAAATATTACCCTATTTATTTAAACAAAGAAGACTCTTTTAAGATCGAATTAAAACGCAGAAAAAATGAGATCATAGAACGAGATACCTTTATTGAAGCGATAGCAAAAAATATTAATAATAAAGTCGATTTGGATAATCCAGATAAAATTTTAAGAATCGAACTTCTGGGAAATGTTAGTGGGATATCGTTTCTAAATCCTGATGATATTATTTTCATCCATAATAAGTATAATCAGTTCTAGAGAGATCTGCTTTTCTCTAAACTTAATAAAGCCATTTTTTCACATATTAAATCGTTTAGAGCCTCATATAAACTTTCTAAATTTAAAGAATTTAGATTTAATTTATCGTTTGTATATCCGTAAGAGCACAAAACGGTTAAAATCTGGTTGTCAGAAAATTCAAAATATTTCTTAACGCGATTAAACTTATCAGTAGATAAATTTTCTAAATTTAAACTTATATCTTTAGAATGTAAATTTCTATTTATTTCAATGTTTAACTGTTTAATATTATCTTCTGAAGAAATTATGCAATAGCTTATTCTCTTATTATGAAAATTATAATCGTTTACCCCAAAATGTTCGAGACTTAGCTTTATTTGTCTTTTAGTAGCTAAGTATAGCAGTAATTCAAGATTTTTCTTATTTGAAATATTATTTTTAGTATAGAAGGCTTTTTGGACGAAATAACAAGCATGTAATATATGTTCTGGGTTTAGAACATATCTATCGTTGAAGAATTGCAAAACAGTATCTTCATGATTACTTTGGATAATCTCAATTAATTCCACTAATTCGTTTATTTGAACTTCTTTGGGATCAATCTCAATCTGGTTAATTCCAATGTAATAATTAGACAATCCATTTAAGTCTTTAATAGAATAGATTTTCATAAAGGTAAACTCCATCTAAACCATAATGGCATTAATAAAAAGTTAATTTTAATGAATATTATGAAAGTTAGTAAAAGAATCAGGTATAATGAAAATACCCAATCTTTTAAGGAATATCTAATCGTAAAATAAAATGTTCTATCTTTTTTATTCCCAAAAGATCGCGATTCTAAAGCTTCTGCGACATTAAAGGCTCTTTTTATAGAACTTACAATAAGGGGAACTAAGAGAGGAAATAGGTTTTTTATTTGATTTATAATCCCTTTTTTTTGCATTTCATAACCTCGACTCTGTTGAGCGTCGATGATATTTTGTGTTTCTATGGCAATAGTTGGAACAAACCTAAATGCTAACGAGAAAGAAAACGCATACTCGTATGGGATTTTCATAGAAATTAGGGAAAGAGCCAAATCATTTGGATCTACAGTTAAAAAAAACAAGGAGAATGCTGAAATCATTATAGAAATCCTTAAGATCATAGCGATCGAGAACGATAATCCATTTTCATCAATAAAAAGAGTATTAAGAACAATTATAAAAATGTATAAGAATGACATGCCTTTGACGCTCTTCACCCATTTTTTAAACAACCTTCCAATAATTATAACTGGGAGTAAGGTTATTAGAATTAATAATAAGGGAATTATTTCCTGAAATAAAAGAGCGCTAATAGTATATGTAATCGCAAGTAATAATTTAGCTCTTGGATCCAAGTTATGTAAAAAAGTCTCTTTTTTCAAGAATTTGAACGCACTCAGAAATTCTAAAGACATCTATTGATTTCCCTCACTCAAATTTGTGGACTTACTTACAAAATAATTATCCAGAAAATTAACTAATTCATTTTCTCTTATGACTTCTTTAGGAACAGTAATTCCTATTTTTTGAAGTTCTTGTTTGAATAGATATATTTGTGGCATTATTAATGAAGATTTTGATATTAAAAACTCATTAGTAAAAATATTCTGTGTTGGACCATCGGCAATAATATGTCCTCCTCCCATCAAGATTGTTCTTGGAACGTGTTCTACTGTAAACTCTATATTATGCGTTACTATTATTATTGTTTTTCCCCTTTCTAACTCGTTCTTTATCAATCCAAGGAGGAAATTTATTTCTTTTGCGTCTTGACCTAATGTTGGTTCATCAAAAACTAGAATGTCAGGGTCACGGCAAATAATTGAAGCTATAGCTAATTTTTTTGATTCTCCGCCAGACAGGGTTAATGGGGATCTTTTACGATATTTTTCTAGATCAAATTCTTGCAGTATTTGATCAACTTTAATTTGAATTTCTTCTTTATCTAAATCTAGATTTTTCAAGGAAAATTTAATTTCATCCTCTATTGTATTAGAAAATAGTTGATGCATAGGATTTTGAAAGATAATTCCAACTCTTTTAGATATTGTAGCAATAGTTTTTGAATCAATATTTTCTCCTTCTATAAAAATACTTCCTTTGGTAGGTCGAATTAAACCATTAAATGTACGAATTAGAGTCGTTTTTCCCGCTCCATTTTGACCCATAATTGCAATAAATTCACCTAGATTAATATTTAATGAAACTTGCTTTAGAGCTACTGTTCCGTTTGAATACACATAATCAACATCGTGTACCATTATTAAAGGTAGCAAATTTTTATCCTTCATGACTACTTCGAATCATTTCATCGTTTTTAATAAACTTACGGCATCTTGAATAGAAACGGGAATATCATATTGAAATTGATTTCTATTTTTTAATTCATTAAAGATTGAGTATAGTTTTGGTTTGTTAATATGTAAATTCTCAAATATGTTAGTATTTATAACTTTATCCTTCGTACCATGAGTTAAAGTCTCACCTTCCTTCATTAAAATGATTTCGTCTACCAATGGGAGAATTAAATCCATTCTGTGTTCGCTAATTATGATTGTTATCTTTTTTTCGACTTGAATTTTTTTTAATAAATTGATAATTTTCTTTGCAAACAATGGGTCCAAATTTGCTGTTGGTTCGTCCAAAACGATAACATTGGGCTCTAATACTAATATTGAGGCAATAGCAACTCGCTGTTGTTCACCACCGCTTATCTCAAAAGGAGCTTTATCCAAAATACTTTCTATCTCAGTTATTTCCACAACCTCTTTAATCTTTTCTTTTATATCCTCCTTTGGAATTCCAAGGTTTTCCAAACCGAAAGCTATTTCATGTTCTACATTCATAGCAATTAATTGATTTTCAGGGTTTTGGAATACTATCCCCACGTCATTAGATAATTCTGAAATACTTGTCTTAGTGGTGTTTTTTCCTGAAATTTCTACATATCCTTTATAATAACCAGCATAAAATTGAGGAATTAATCCATTCAAGCATCGAATTAATGTGGTTTTCCCAGATCCCGTCTCCCCAGCTAATAATATAAATCTATTTGAATTTATTGCCAAATTAATATTTTTAAGTG
The DNA here is from genome assembly GCA_016839745.1 of Promethearchaeota archaeon. Taxonomy (GTDB): domain Archaea; phylum Asgardarchaeota; class Lokiarchaeia; order Sigyniarchaeales; family SOKP01; genus SOKP01. The sequence continues at coordinate 6,920 of JAEOTS010000136.1, read as the reverse complement.
CATACTCGTCGTTTCCTTTATATCGAAAATGGAAATTACTAAATTTAATCAAGCTCATGAAATGGGATATCCATATTTCTTTTTAGTTTATAAGGATAGTTAATTAATTAAAGTTTCTTTTATTTTATCGATTAATTGATTGAGAATTTCTTCTACATCATTCTTACCATTTAAAGTAGCAGCACCATCATGTCCACCACCATTCACATTATTTATTTCACTAATAATTTTCCCGAGATGTAAGCCTGTTTTTAGACAAACTTGTTTTTTTGCTCGAGTTGTGATTCTATAATCAGATTTATCTTCAGATACAACAATTCCAATGTCAAAACCCACTTTTGTTAAGAGTGAAGCAGCGGAAGCGCTAAAGCTACTAAGATATGATACTCCAATTAACCAATCTTTTATTCGAATTAATTTAACTCTTTGAAGTGCTTTAATTCGTGCAATTTTTTCTGAGACTTCTTTTTCTCTTTCTAATAATGGTAATACATCTTGAATTTCTACTTGATCCTGTAAGAGGGAATTTAAATTTCTTATAGTTTCGGTACTTCCATACTTGAGAAACCCAGAATCGGTTAATATTGCTGATACCAGAAGATATTTGTATGGTATTGGAAGCTTTATGTTGTAATCGTCAAAGAACTTTAACACCATCTCTGATGTAGAAGAGTAGTTATCAAAAATCAAATTAAGTGAGGAAATATTATTTGGATAATTTTTTTGTAAATTTACATGATGATCTATGAATATATAAGGAGTATTCAAATCTCTGTTATTAAATAGCTCTATTTGGTCTAGATTATTGGAGTCAACTATTATGATAACATCAGCATTTAAGAACTCTTTATTTGTATGAAAGGATAGTTTAAAGTTAGGAAATTTCTGGGTAAATTTTTTTAAAAAGCTTTTAGTCTGTTTAGATTGTTCTGAAAATATCAAATCTATATTTTGATTTGAAAAAAAATTTTCAAAAAAGAATTTTAAACTCAAACCAGAGCTAAATCCGTCAAGATCAACCAAATCGTGAGATGTAATTAAAAGATTTTTTCCTTTTAAGTATTTTAACAAATCATCTTTTTTTGATGTAAACATAAAACTTTCATATGAATTATTGATTTTGGAGATCAGCTTGAAGAGATTTTTGCATATTCTCAAATGTGCTCTTAGTTCTTTCAATTTTTTGAGTAAGCGTGGTAGATCGCATATTTAAAGTTTCTTTATCAGATTTTTTCTCGTCTAAAAGTTTGTTTCTTTCGCTTTTAACCAAAATTCCGCCAATCTGCTTATATACTACTGTATCAGGACTAGCCTTCTCCAATTCTTCTAATGCTAATTCTGTTTCTCTTATAGTACTATCAATTTGAAGCTTCTGTTGGGTAAGGAGCTCTAGAGATTGTCCTAACTGAGTTAAATTTTGAAATTTCTTTTTTGTTTCTTCATCTAATTGGTCTAAATTAATTGTCAACGATATTCACATAATAATTTTTATGATTACAAATGTATTTTAAAATATGAAATTTACGAATAATATTGCTCATGCAATTTTACGATTTCTCAATAATTTTCAATACTCCGTCAATAGTTCTTCCAAAACTTATGATTTCATTGATACTTGCCCTGAAAGCAGTGATATCATTACTTTCAATCATAAAAACTAAAGATTTTTCTTCTTTTTGTAAAGAAATTGTGGATCTTTTTGACTTTTGAATATTAAATTCTGGTAAAAAAGAGTTATAGGAAATATCACATAAATTAGAATTTTTAAATTGAATTTCAAGAGTAGATTTAATTTTATAAGAATTATCATTGTTCATTATTCTTCAATGGTCTCGAGTTCTCGCTGTTTTCGCTTCGCTATTCTAAAAGATTCCGCACCACGAGGTGTTTGGGTATTATAAGCACCTCCAGTAAACTTTGCATTACACTTCTTACAATACCATATACCTGTGGAGATTCTATTAATAGATCCTTTCGTTTCGCATCGTGGACATTTTAATTTGCCACCTTTCTGATTTTCCATTATAAGTCGCCACTTCTTCCTTACATTGGCTCCGTAACGAGGCCCAAAGGTCGCGGAAATCCCAGTTTTTTTCGTTTTACCCATAAAGATCACTTAGTTCTTTTAATATACTGTGTTTAAATAAAAACTAGTATAAACTTTAAATTTTTCCAAATAAGAAAAATAGATTATTATAAACCTACTAGCCATTTGGGGATATTATTCCTAAGCTATTAAAAAGCTAATTAAATTTAAAAGTATAACTACTAATCATCAATTTAAATTAATTAAAAATAAAATTTTAAAAAATATAATTAAATAAAAGTGTTATTTATCGAGTTTATATTGCCAAAGGTTTAATTCTTTCTTAACTTTGGTGCCTATTTCCATGGATTTTTTACTCAGCATTTCTATGTCTTCTATAGAAAACGTAGCATAACCGCTTTTTTGAATGGATGTTATTTTGTTTTCTGTTACCGAAATTGAGATTTTTCCATCACAAACTAATTCTTCTGGTAAACTAGGGTCCAAGAAGATGATATCGCCAATTTTTCCATAGGTGATCACCACAGGTAATTCATTTACAATAGTTTCTCCAGTCAAATATTTGCCTGTCCATTCAACATTTCCATCCACCCATTTTCCTTCTGGAATCTGGCTTGAAATTAATGTGGTTAAAGCACTTACACCCCCTGCATCAATTAAATTTCCAGAATAATTAATCACATATATATCTACGAACAAAATATACACTGCTTCTTTTTCCTTTATGCATAATTTCTTAGTTTGGACGCAATCTGCATGCCGAATTCCTCTATCAACTACACGCGCGAGTTCTATTGATTGTTCATCTGGAGGGCCTCTTTCAAATAGGGGAGATGCTAAAGGTAATAATTCTGCCATAAATGTACAAACGCCTTCATTTGGTAGATCGGGAAATGGTGCGCCCACTTCGTACTTCAATCCGGTAATTACTTTTGTCTCTCCTAAAGTTACTTCAGCAGAACCTTCTGCTGAGGCAATGACATCACTTTTCACTTTCCAATTTCTGTATTCCCAAAGACCTCTTCCATCAATTCTTTCTCCTTTTTTTAAATTAGAAAGAATATAATTCTTTTCTATTGTTGAAATCACTCGTTTAATATTCATCATTATTCCTTCTCTCCTCCTTTAATTTCTTCTTGAATTTCAATATACTTCTTTTTTAGCGTGTTGAGTTGAATTTCATGTATCTTTGTAAGAGCGTCTTTAGCTAAAGTTAAAGCTTCGCTAAACTCTTTTAAATCCATTTTCCCATCGAATTGAAGTAACGACATTTCCTCGTTAAACCATGTCATAGCACAGGGTAAATCAGCTTCACCAGCTTTATCTTCTATTCCTGACAGATCAGTTATCAATTCTCCATCGATTTTTCCCATTGCTACGGCGGTTACTAAGCTCCTCATTGGAACGCCTGCATCTGCAAGCGCTAAAGCAGCCACTGTGGTACAAGCACATCGTGTTCCACCATCAGCATCCATCACATTAATAAATACTTCAAAGGAAGTTCCGGGATAAAGTTCTAGGAATAAAACTGGTTCTAAGCAATCAGTTATAACCATAGATATTTCTTTTTCCCTACGACCGGGAGCAGGACGTTTTCTATCAAATACAGAAAAAGTCGCCATTCTATAAAAAACCCTTAGAATGCCTCTATCGGGCTTTGCTAAATGGTGAGGATGGACTTCTCTAGGACCATAAACGGCAGCGTAAATCTTGTTGTTGCCCCATTCTAAATACGCCGAACCATCGGCATTTTCTAAAACTCCTACTTCCATTTTTATAGGTCTTAATTCATGTTTATCTCGACCATCAAGTCTCTTACCGTCTTCACGAAATAACTTTTCAGGATACTCGTCTTTAATAATTAAGGGCATTTAATTTATTCCTCTTTTCTTTTTTTCATTTTCAATATATTCAGACATTCGGTCTGTTAACCCAACTGTATGGGCTTCTTTTTCAATTTTCTTTACCGCATCAATTAATAACCTTTCATGGGCTATATCATCACCTTTTAACCATATACGACCATTCTGAGTTACAAAAATATTGCAATTAGTCAAATTCTTTAACATTTTAATCATAGAACCACTACGTCCAATCACTCGGGGTATTTTTGGAGGATCAATTGAGATTACCAATCCATCTCTTCGTTTACCTAAATATTTACCTACTGTAGTTAGTTCTGGTGAATTTAGCCTATCTGCTGAAAGTACTTTTACAATTAATATATCTCCAATATCATACTTCTCAGTTGAATTATCTTGATTATCTGGAGCTCCGCCTCTATATCCTCTTGGTTTCCCTCTTTTTACAGTGTTTTTCGGCTTTAAAATTCCTTCTTCTTTCGCGTTAATATCGCATCTATATTTGACTGGATTTTTGTCAGTAACCAATGCGATGATTTTATCTCCTGGTCTAGGTGTATAGAATCCCCTAAGTGGAATAACATTAATATAATTTCTTTGAATCTGCTTCAGACCAATATTTAAAGATATTATTTTTGTTCTATCTTTATTAAAAATTGTTCCCCTTCCAGGAAGAAAATTTTTCGTATCTTCTGTTAATACTTCGCCAGGGACTACAACATCGCGGGAAGCATTATCATCTTCAAATTCGTCGATGTCCTCCGTTTCGTTATTTTCTGTTGTAGAATCTTCAATAGATTCATCTTGTTCATGTTCCATTTATTTTCACTCTCATCTTATAATTTATATATTTACTTAACCATAGCTCTATAAAAATAACCGATAACAAAAATTAGTTAAATATTTTCTGGTTATGATTTCATAAGTTTTGTTTGAACTCTTCCATGAGTTAACTTATTCAATTTATCTATTAATTCCATTTGCAAACCTGCTGGTAAACTTACTACTGATACCCACGATCCGTCCGATTGCCACTCCTCTTTTTTTATTTGTGCTAATTGTGCTACAACATTATAACCTTTCGCCGTAAAGTCTGAAGGTATTTTTAGCGCTAGCTCTACCTGTTCCATTCTAATAGGTATTATTGCTCGTATTTGTTTAATGACATCGTCAACTTGTTCTTCCGCATTTCTCATTAAGTCAACTTTAACTTTAGCTTCTTCTATAGCTTTTTCTATTCTCTGATAAGGGTGTGGTTTTTTATTTTGAGGATTTATCGCATTTTTTGTAATAATAGTTATAATTTGCTTTAATTTTTTCTCTCTCTCTTCATCTCTTTGCGTTCGAGTCCATTGAATATCTCCATCTAATAAAATGTGACACGCAATGATTCTTCCTTCACTGGTATCAAAAACAGCTTCCATATCACCATCGGTAGCTTTTTTTCCTCTTCTCAAATCCTCAAATACAATAAAACTTTCAAAAATTAATTCTATCGAGATTTTAGGATTTTTTAAAAGTTCCTCAACAGAAATGCGAGATTTTTCCTTTCCCTCTACAAGACGCTTATTGATTTCATCTCGTACTATTTTCTTTGCTTCCCACGCTTTATCTGGTGCTAAAAGCATCTCAAATGTTCGACCTTCTTTTTCAATGCGTCCAATGATGAATCCACCCAAATCAATTCTTGCTCTATCTATCATAGAAACTTTTCTCTAATGAGTGTATAAAAATTTCTCGCTTGTTTACGCATTTTGCCTTCTATTATTAGATAAACGTTAATGAGGTTTAACCTTGAATTATAAATATTTTTAGAAGATTATAATTTGGCCAATAAATCTTCCTTTTCTTGATCACTTAATAATTTAAATTTTGCATCGTCTTTCATAATGAAAGCTACATCACATGTATCCTTACTTAAATTATCACCCATTAATTCCTTTAAAGTTCTTAATGGTAATAACTTTAATTCCTCATCATTTATATCTTCTTTATAATTTTCTTCAAGGTAAGCTCTTGCTTCAGTCGCTCCTGACCCAATCGCAAAAGCTTTATACCCCCACATAGCTCCACTTGGATCCGTCAGATACAAGGAAGCTTCTCCATTGGTATCAACTCCAGCTATAAGGAAGCTCACCCCAAAAGGGCGTACCCCAGCATTCTGAGTGAAAAGCTGAAGATATTCGCAAATATTAAGGGTACTATCTTTAACAGAAATTTTTTCATCATAATTTAAAATATTAACCTGTGCTTGGACGCGAGCTTTATCAACTAAGACTCTTGCGTCTGCTGTTAACCCTGCAATGGCTACGCCAATATGGTCGTCAACTTTAAAAATTTTCTCAGAACCAATAACTTCTTGAAGTTCTGAACTTTTTTTCTCAACAGTAAACACAACAGAGTTACTATTTCTACAAACAATAGCCGTTGTTCCTCTTCTCACGGCTTCTATAGCGTATTCAACCTGAAAAAGACGACCCTCAGGTGAAAACTGAGTTATAGCCATATCGTAGCCCCTTCCTGCTTGCTGGAACATAATTTTCTCCTAATAGAATTTTTAATTAATTTTTATTATGTATTATTTTTTTGCTATTTTAATAATCAAATTATCAATAAAATTTATATTTTGTCTAAATAAACTATAACCTTTCTTGTAATTTGTATCTGAAAATACAGATGAAAATCCTATAAAGAAAACAAGAAAAAATATGAGTGATATGAACTATCAATCCTTACGCTAGTTATTCTTATTCTTTTAACAGATGGATTTTAGTTAGCTATGTCCTTAATTCATTTTTGTCCATAATCCCTAAATTTTTCAGTAAAGTTTGTATCTCACTTATATTTGGTTCTGAAACAGGGGGTAACCCTAATTCTTGACGCCTACGTTCGATAGCTGGCTGAGATGGTATAGCTTTCGCGTGGTTAAAAACGGTTTTGGCTTGTTCAATTACATAATCTGGACCTTTACCTAAAGCAATGCTCTGGTTTTTCAAGGAACTGAATAAATT
>JAEOTS010000135.1 GCA_016839745.1 Promethearchaeota archaeon | reverse complement strand
TTAATTTTGTTATCGCTTTATTTTTTAACATTCAATTTTTAGATCCCTATTTTAGTATTGCTCTTTCTATATTGATAATTATAACCTCAATCATTCTTTCTAAAGAAGGAGTTAAAAATTTAATTGATGTGAACCCCGTAAACGCCCTCATTATAGAGGAAATAAAGCTAAGCGTGTTCAATCTTGATCACGTAAACGGTGTTGAAGAATTAAAGGTTAGATTTAGTGGTAATACATTATTCTTAGAGATTCGACTATCTGTTGAGGATCATATATCTGTAGTACATGCGAATGAAATTACAAAAAGCATAAGATCTTTAAGCAAGAAATTTTTTCCGTCTTACAATGTTGAGACATTAGTCGAAATGAATCCTTTAAGTGGAGAATCTTCGCTCGGAGAAAAGATAATCAATTTGCTTTATACTATGAAAAGTGAATTTAAAGAGATATCAGATTTTAAAGATTTGAATGTGTTTAGAATTGAAAACAAATACTTCTTATCATTAGCTATAGTTGTTGATGATAGTTTATCTTTAGAGGAGGCTCACGAATTAAGCAGTCTGTTTGAAAGACAGTTACAAGAGCAGGTTTCATTTATCTCGCGAATCATTACTCACATAGAATCCCAAACAATGCTGAAAAATTCTTTAACAGATCATCTAGTTTGCACACCCATAGAACCTGAAAAGAAGAAAGAAATTCAAGCTTCCTTAGAAAGTCTATTGAAATCGATTCCAGAGGTTAAAGGATATCATGGCTTGGAATTTTGGGCTGCCCTTGATTTTTGTGTTCTCGAACTCCATGTTTTTTTTAACGGGGCTCTTAATATAACGCGAGTTCATACTTTGATAACAGAAGTAGAGCAGAAAATAAAAAATACTCTGAATATTGAAAATTTAACGGAGGTAATTCTTCATTCTGAACCGTTAGAAGGACGTACTGAGGGAATTATATTTTAAATTAAAACGGAAAGTTGTAGTTAAATAATTTTAATTCTTTCTGCATAGTTTTAATATCTTCCTGTATACTTCTATTGATTGGAATGCCTTGTGCTTTCCGTTCTTTTTCAGAGAAAAATTCTTTTTCTCCAGCGGTGTATATTCGCGACTTTCCAGGAGCTTTCTTAGAGTTTCTAAGGTTCTTCATGATAGTTCCTGTAGCTCGTTTAAACCGTCTTAAAGGAGTAAAATGATTAATATTTATCGCTAAAAAGAAATGCCCGACTTTCAAACGTTTTTGACCATCTTCAATAGTTCCTGCTGTGTCTTTAAGGAAAATACCGTCTTGTAAAGCTGACGATAGAATTTCTACAAATGTCGCATAACCAAATCCTTTATAACCAGATGTGTCCTCACCTATTCCACCTAAAGGTAAAAGTGCAGCAGTACTTTCCTCCAAATTTTTAAGGGTTTCGTGAGGATCATTCTGTGATCTTCCGTTTTTAGTAATTATTAGACCGTCGGGGAGCGGTTGGTGTATTCTATCATACACTTCTACCTTACCTCTTTGAATAATTGAGGTAGCGCAATCGAGTAAAAATGGGAAATTTTCATCTGTAGGTGCGCCTGCAGTTAATGGATTTGTTCCCAACATTGGTTCTACACCAAATGTTGGAGGAACTGCCGGTCTAGCGTTCGTGGTGGTAATTCCTATCATACCCTCGTTTATCGCCATAAGCGAATAATATCCAGCAATTCCGAAATGGGTTGAATTTCTCACTGCTACAGCCCCAAGACCATACTTTTTAGCCTTCCGAATAGCTAATTTCATAGCCTTATACCCTATTATAGGCCCTAATCCACAACCACCATCAATAACAGCTGTAGTGGGGCCTTTTTTAACGATCTTTATTTTAGTGTCTGTATTATAGATTCCTTCTTTAATCCTATCGTAATACATCTTACATCTTTGAATGCCGTGTGAATCTATACCCCGTAAATCAGATGTAATTAAAACATCAGCAATGATATTGGCGTCGTCTCTCTTCACATTAAGACCAACAAACACATCTCTAATAAAATTCTTAAGCGTTATAAAATCTATATAGACCGCGTCTTTGGAATCAGATATAACATCAACTTTTGTACTTGTCATGAAGACCACTTTGAATGCAATACAATTTATTTATCTAGAAGACTATTTAATAAAAATCATATCTAATATAAGTTGAAAGTTCGTATTAACGGCTGTAAATTTATTAAATTTAAGCTCTACTCTTAATAAAAATTAAAAAATAAGTATAGTTTGTTAAAAAAGAGATTTGTATTTTACCAAATTGAGTTCTTCTCTCATAATTTTTATATCTTCTTGTAAACTTTTATTGAGAGGAATTCCCGTTTTTCCTCTACTTTTCATAGCATCGTATTCCTTTTCGCCTGCTGTATAAATTCTGTCTGCTCCGGGTTCTATCTTGGAAGATCGAAGACCTCTCATGATGTTTCCCGCAGTTTTTTTAAAAAGTTCAAGAGGGAGAAAACTCTCAATATTAATAGCTAAAAAGAAATGCCCTACTTTTAATCGTTTTTGACCATCTTCTACAATTCCTATTGTATCTTTAAGATATATTCCATCTTGTAAAGCTGCTGATAATAATTCAACCAATGTGGCGTAGCCATAACCTTTATAACCTGAAGTTTCTTCTCCCTTACCGCCTAAAGGTAGTAGAGCAGCTTTGCCTTTACCCATATTTTCCAATACTTTAGCGGGGTCAGTTTCTGTCTTTCCTTCATCTGTTATTACAACCCCATCAGGCAAAGGTTTATTAATTCTATTATATAACTCTACTTTACCTCTTTGAACAATAGTTGTAGCACAATCAATTAAAAATGGGAACTCTTCATCTGTCGGCGCACCCGCAGTTAAAGGATTTGTACCAAGCATTGGTTCGACTCCAAAGGTAGGTGGCATAGAGGGTCGAGCATTAGTTACTGCTAAACCAATCATCCCCTCCTTTATTGCCATAAGCGAATAGTAGCCTGCTATACCAAAATGAGTCGAATTTTTGACTGCTACTGAACCTAATCCATACTTTTTCGCTTTTTCTATCGCTGTTTTCATAGCTCTATAAGCAATAACATGTCCCATCCCGCAATTTCCGTCCCAAAGAGCTGTAGTTGGACCATCTTTAATGATATCGATTTTTGTATTTACCTCATAGATACCTGCCTTTATGCGATCGAAATACATTTTACAGCGCTGTATTCCATGAGTATCAATTCCTCTAATATCAGAAGCAATTAATACTTCAGCTATAATGTGAGCGTCGTCTTTTGGCACCCCAAGACCTATAAAAACATCTTGCATGAAACTCTCAAGCGTTTCTACATCAAGATATATAACATTTTCAGACATAATAATCACTTAAAATTTACTCAAATTTTTTTAAATTATGATTATTGAACTATATTCTAGCTTATTTTTGGTTTTACATAAAGTTTAACTTAATATTACTCCCATGTTATGTAGTTTTTTGAAACCCGATTACCATTTTTTTGGTATGATATTAAATGACTTGAAAGTGAAAGTAGATGGAAAGTTTATCAAAGAAATTTCGATTGAGGACGATGGAGATAACATAACATATGTCTTTCCAGATACAGAAGAATTTTTATCGATATTAGGCATTAAAATCAATAGAGAAATAACATTAGATCCAATACTTCAATAAGTTTTTATAATTCCAATCATTTTTTTTCTTGGAACCTTAGGCCCGTTCTGCAATCCTATACTGGATGAAGCGTAAAATGGTCTCTAGCGCAAATTGCCTAGATTCAGGTTTCATGAAGAATATTATCCAATTTTATGTTCCGGCGAAGCGATCCCCATGATGGTGGGTGCCAGAGCAGTGTCTTTCGTAGGAAAGGCATAAGCTCGTAATAACAAACCCGATCAGGTCAGGGATGGAGCAATCGTAAGTTTAGGTGTTCACGCTTTATGGTAAGGTCGTGGAGGAGCATATTATCCGGTCATAGTATTTGAATTGGAATC
>JAEOTS010000134.1 GCA_016839745.1 Promethearchaeota archaeon | reverse complement strand
TAACAATTTCAATAATTCTTTTCTTTGCGAGATTGAACTCTTCATCATTAGTTATTTCTTTTAGAATCTCTATTAGCTGACTGAACACTTTTTTAATAAAATCTGGGGTGTTTTTCTTTTTTGCTACAAGTCCTTTTATGTCAACATATTTGGTATCTTTATATATCCCTATGTAATTTTTCTTTCTCTGGGAAAGTGCTAAGAATTGGTAAGTTTTTTCTTCTTCTAAATCTAAATCAAGCTCTTTTTTGCTCCAATCTGATATTTCTTTCATTTGGGAACTGGATGGATTGAGAAGAAAAACACTATCTGTGTCACCATACAGAACTTTCACCCCAAGTTCTTCTGCTTTTTGTATAGTTTGTTTTATAGAGTATTGACCGATTCCTGTAGTGCTTTCAGCGACAGGTAAACAAAAAAGCGGGAAATTTTGAGATCCAAATACGCCATAACTTGCGTTAATGAACACTTTAAGCGCTTGTTGGATAGTGTGATAATAACTTCGCTGTTTTGGAGTCAAACGTTTATCGCTTGATTTCGGTTTGAAGTATTTTACTCTCGTATCACGGAAAAAACCGACTACATACGCAAAGATTCCCATCTTATGAGTACAGATATGATATGGAGTACCTTTTATAAGGTTGTCTTCATCGTCTTTGTGGGGACAGAGTACAGTTTCATAAGATAAATTAAACTCTTTTATGATTGAGGGATACAGGGAAGCAAAATCCATAACAACAACATCATAATGAATACCCGGAACAGGATCGATAACGTAAGCACCTTGAAATTTTTCACCGTTAAATTTTGACATCAATGCTCCACCTTTTTTCGCATCAGATATTTCAGACCTTCTAGGAATGAGAATTTTTTTTCTACGATGCTCGAAATAAAAAATATTTTGTATCCATGTTGAAATTTGCCTTCTAATCATATCGTGCATTGGTAATTTTGTTATCCTACATAACAAAATGATCAAATTCCATACAAGCGAATTATTGAATTTAGTAAGATCTAAGGTTAAAATCGAATCTTTAAGATTATACCAAGAAAGAACATCGTATTCCATATCGTGAATTTCTTCTTCGTGTTCGTATTTCTTTTCACCTAATAACGCTTCGCTGATGGCGTTTAAGGAGGCACTCTGATAAGACCCACCAAAGGCGTATCCTGAAATACTTCGATTAAAGAAAAAGTTAAAGACATCTATATGGATTCCTTTCCTTAAATCGCATTCTGACTTTGCCATTATTCCAAAACCCCTTTTTACATGGATAGGGTTTAAATCTTTGTCTATTTTCAATTTTTCTGCTCTGTGAAACATATAATTTAAATCAAAATTGTCTCCATTAAAGGTAATAATCACAGGATATTCCCATATAATTCTAAAAGCTTCAGTTAATAATTCCTTTTCAGATTTAAAGAAGTAAAGTTTAGCGTCATCTGGGAATTCTGCATGGAGTTTATCAAAAGTGAAACCCTCGCGCTCTAAAATATACACTAATTTTAAACCTTCTGAAGCTACAAATGATATGGAAATTATTTCTTGCTTTGCAAGGCGAGCATCTGGAATCCTATAATCGTGTTCTCCTACTTTTACTTCGATATCCATAGCTAATCGTTTTACATCAGGAATTGGTGTTAGGAAAATATCGATAAATTTTTCAGAAAATTCCTGCATTTCTGGTTTTTCACCTTTAAACAGAGTTCTCAGTTCGTTTGTTAATATTTTAGTTTCATCAGAACTTTCTTTAAAATCGATTTTTTCAAGTTTACCGCTATTGATACGATATATAAGTCCCGGGATTAACTGTCGATCTAAAATGTAATTCAGATGGTATCGAATGTCCGCTTCCCACGCCTTTTTTTCGTTTTCAGCTAGAATATTTTTAACATTCAATCCAGATCCTCCTATATCTATGGGTGTTTTACCGTATATCCTCGTCATAGGTATTTCTTTATCAGTGAGCAAGTCAAACTTCTTAATTTCTTCAAACCTTTTAAACCCCTCGTAATCAACCAATTTCTTTCTTCTCCCCGCTTGATCTTTATAAGTCAGCTGTTCAAGCATTGAAATTGGTTCTTTACTCAAACAATAAGGTTCGTGATCAGTAGTATCAACCCATATTTTAATATCATCAGTATCCAAGTCGTAAAATTTGCAATATGCTTTATTCAACCCCCCATCATAATCTACATCTAAAAGTAGACCTCTTTCCAAATCCTCTACGATTTCTCCCTTTTCAATTAGATACCGAATGTATTTAGAGCTTACACTTTCTCTTTTGATATTTTGGAGTTGTATACCATTTTCTTTTAAACCAAAGGGTATGCCTGAACTTTTAAAATATTGCTTTTTTGGAGTTCCTTTTAACGCTGGTTCGGCTTTATCTTTAATCTCTTCTTTTATATCTTTTGTCTCAGGCGGCTCTTGAGGTATTAATTGGTCCTCTAACGCTTTATCTTCTTTTTTTGCAATATGTTTGCTTTTTACTTCTTTCTTAGCTTCTGTTTTTTCTACAAAAGAAAAGAGAGATTTTTGCTTCTCATCAGCAGGAGGTCTTCTCTTAGTTTTTTTTGGACTAGGCAATTTACTTACCGAATTTAGTAATTAAAATTATTTTACTATTTAGTATTATTATTATTTAGATTTTAATCTCAACTATTCTGAGTTTAATATATTAAACTATTAAGAGTATTTAAAAAAAGAGACAGATCGGGTTTATTTCGATGTAGTAAGTAAAATTTACTGGTTATTACTATTTTCTTTTATAACTCTTTTTATTTCTTCCAGAAGGAGTTGTTTTTCAGCAATGAAAAAATGTAGTTTACTCTTTTCTGGATGTTCGTAGTAAATAATTTTAGCAAAATCTTTAATATCGTCTTCAGTTGGTTCTATAAGATCCCCATTGACATTTTCATTCAATAATAAGACCAAATTATCTGTTTCAAGGGGTTTTATATCATATCCATTCTTTACATTTTTTAAGATCTTAACTACAAGTTCAGCTAAGTACCAGACGGATTTATCGTAATCTTCTCCCGAGGTATATCTTTGATAGGCTAATATCTCTACATCTTCCTTAGTAAACACAGTAAACTAGAACTCCCTTTCCATAATATAGAATAATTAGTATTTAAATAAAAATAAAGTAAAGTTAACTTTTAATTATTTGTGTTAAATTTTTAATGCTCCTAAAACCAAAAAATTAAAAATTCTTGCTGAATTATTTTTAAATGTTACTTTAAAGCCTCCGTGGCTTAGCGGTATAGCAGCAGAATTTAATTAACTTCGATTAATTGCTGAAACTTGTAATCTGCAGGTCGCGGGTTCAATTCCCGTCGGAGGCTTATTTTCTTTTCCTATTTCCAGAATATAATCTTCCAGAGATTTCTTTTATTTTACGTCACTATCACAATAATATTATATTTTTTACAAAAATCCTTATATATAGCATTTATTTGATAAATCAACCTATAATTGATAAAGCTTAATTTCAGTATTAAGTTTTAGATAAGTGAATTGGATGAATCAGATAAAACATGTAATTTTTTGCATAATTGATGATGTACGTTCTGATCAATTTTTTAAACTCATTGATAAAGGTTCACTTCCAAATTTAAAAAAACTAATTGAATCAGGGATTCAATCCAAAAACTGTATAACAGATTTCCCATCAAAGACCTATCCGACTCAAGTATCAATGATGACTGGCACATATACTGGAAATTATTTGGAGGAATTATGCCACGGAGTCCCCTCTTTTAATTGGATGGACCGAAACGAAGTTCCCCCTTTTTTGAGATCATATAATTCAATAGGATCGGATGAGAGAATTCAAATATACAAGCTAAATGATGATTTAGGTAATAACTGCAAAACTTTATTCGAAATGGTCGGAGAAGGTAACACAGTAAGTATTAGTCAATTTATTAGTAGAGGTGTTAATTATCTATTCCCCGAGAGAAAAACCAAATTAATCTTGTATTACCTCTTAATAAAACACTCTCATAACATTAACAAGTATATTATGAAAGCAAACTTAGTTGCTGTGAAGAAACTGCTCAAAACTTTTGAAAACCCAAAGAAATTTTTCGAGACTAACGATGCTCCGATTGCTTCTAACCTATTGTTCATTTCTTCAGATGTAATGTTGCATCTTTACGGCTTTGATTCAGAGTTATATAAACTAAATTTGTTCCACATCGATAAAGCACTTGGAATGTTGCTTGAAGGATTAGAAAAGTTAGGTTATTTGAATGAAACTGCTTTTGCTATATCCTCTGATCATGGGAATTATAAAGCAAAAGTTTTAGGGGATTTTGGGGATTTTTTTAACGAAAATGGTCTAACCCATTACCATCCACGAAAGGCTATTAAGGGAAATATGAATTTAGGAGGTTTTAACAGCGTAGGATTTTTCAATTTTAAATCTAACGGTAACATTAAAGGGCAAAATTGGAATCACCCTACAATCGCAGAAATGGAGAATTATGGCCCCAGACAGGTTAATGTATTAGAAAAGCTATTTACTCTAAACGGTATCCAATTAATGTATTACTGTGACGATGCGAACACGTCTAAAAAGGGAAAAATCCATTTAAAAAGAAAAAATCAAAAAACGGGTAAAATAATAAAAAGTTCTATCGAATATTCTGGAAATGGTAAGGAATTTAAAACAAAATACTACACAGAAGCTGGTGATGGTGATGTGTTTAATTATATTAACGACGAGGTTGCGAGCAAGTTACTAGATAATAAATTTCACACTTTAAGCGAATGGCTAGATGCTACTTTTCACATTGACTTTCCATTATACCCAGATTTACTTTCGCGGAACTTTAAAAATCCCCGGAGGGCAGATATAATAGTTAGCACCTGTGGTGAGGTTGCGTATAATATTAAACACGGAAAAAAAGAGAACAAAAATTTGTATTTACACGATATAGGGCTGAGAAGAAGTGCAATAGTTCCTCTAATTGTCGGAGGATCAGAGGATATACCGGTGAAAGAAATATCTCATTGCAAGATTACAGATATTGTCCCAACCCTGTTAAAAATGTTAGGGAAAAAACCACATACGAGCGTTGTCGGTCAAAGTTTAATTTAAAATTGAGAATTGAGAAAAAAATTAGAATAGTATTAACTTAATATATCTTCTTTTTCACATTGTTTTTATCCTTGGAGGTGGAACAAATACTTCTCTATTTCCAGTTCTTTCTAAGTTCATTGCATCTTCGGGACAATGGTGGACGCATACCCCACAACCGATGCATCTATTCTCATCAACATTAGCAATATTTTCCTCTAACTCGATAGCTTCCATAGGACACTTCTCAACACAGGTTCCACAACCAATGCAATTCTCATTGTTCACTTCTGCTAAATAACTAGTGTAGCAATGATATGGCGTTATACCATTCCAAAACATCGAGAAAATCCCACAACAACATTTACAGCAATTGCATATCGCTTCTTCGTCTAAATCTGGTTTAAGGTGAATATGAAACGCCTTATGAACGAGTCCCTCGTCTGATGCTTTGTTTATTATTTTTATCGCTTCTTCTTTTGATATTTTGTCCCCGAATTTATGTTCAATCGCAAATTGGGCACTTTTTCCTAAAAGAAAGCAATTTAATCGTTCATCAGTTACCTTACAAGATTTTTCGAGTAAATCTTTCTCGTGTCGGCAGTAGCAATGCACAATCGCAATATCGTCGTACTTATTTACTATTTTAGACGCTTCTTCGTGAGGTAATATTTTATCGACAGGAACATCTTCAATTTTTTCCTCAACTGGCACCACTCTTGTAATAGGTGGAAAGCTTTTGTATTGAGCTACAATATGTTCGTAATTTTTCTGAGTTCCTTCGCTTAAATCTTTAAATAATGAATCAAAAAGGAAAGCAAGCTTTTTTTGTTTTTCCCCGATTTCTCCTCTCATAAACTGCATTTCAAACAGCCCAGGAAATGGTCCAAGGAGGCGATATACCATTATCCCTGTTCTCTTACTCGGAACACCTATTAAAACCCCATTATCCATAAGTTCATTTAAAATCACATCTAGTGTTTCATCATTTAAAGCAGTTTTTTCTCTTATCTGATCAATACTTAGCGAGGGCTTTCGAAATATAGAAATAAATTCTGCTTGGTCTTCGGTCATTATTAATTTTAATAACTCAAGAAGAGTCTCGTTAACAACCATTGGAAGTTGTCCCGCTTTAACAATTGTCCGTGCTGCCTTATACCAGATTTTTTCACTATCTATAACCATATCTTAATTATCCCCCTATATTAAAAATCTATCCTAATATAATTAGGTTGTTTAATTATTAATTTAATTAAAATTCTATGTTTAAGGGTAAGTGGATTATAATATTTGATTCCAAATGTGGTATCTATTAGAGTGGTTCTCTTACTAAATAATATACTTTTTTAGAATTACAGTTTGGGCAATTTACTTTTCGCTCTTTAGCGGCTAATTCGTCTTCCCACTCTTCATCACAATTTAGACACCCATAACCTTTGAAGCCTTTTTTAAGATCGATATTGCCCCCATACACACGGATATCTTTTCCTTCTATAAAGGCTTTGGTAATTTTTTGATGAGCTTTATCCAAAATTCGTGAAAAAGTTGGCTGCGATACGCTCATATTTTCTGCGGAATCTTTCTGATTCAGAGAAATGTAATGTTTAAGTCTCATAGCTTCAAATTCTGCGACGGTCAAGCCAATAAAATCTTCTATCAATGGTTCGTCTGATTCAGATGGAAAATAAAAATTGCGGGGAGGACTTTTAACATATCTCTTACTCGTTTGACGACCCATTTCTTCAATACACTTTTTTTTATTTATAAATAATTATTCGCAATTATTATAAATAATAATAAAAATGATTTCCGTTTTTAAGTATTTGGTTATATAATATAAAACCTAGCTGTCTACTGTAATGCAATAATCGTAAATAATGAAAATTTGATTTTTTGCGTGTTAACTTATCATGTTTCATAATTTCTTTTCATAAGATTTATAACTTTATTTGAATGAATTAATACTAATTTTGATTCACTGAAATTCTCAAGGTGTTTTAAATTAATATAAAATATGCTGATAGAATAAACAAACTGCCTGTATACATCTTTGCTGAAATTGAACAAATAATAAAAAAAAAGAAAATGGAAGGAATTGACTTCATTCCATTAGGTATCGGGGATCCCGATTTAACAACTCCCGATTTGATTATAAACGAGATGATTAAACAAGTAAAAAAGCCCGAAAATCAGAATTATCCTACAAGCATGGGTGAACAAGATTTCAGAGAGGCCGTCCAAAGGTGGTATAAAGTAAGATTTAACTTAGATTTCGATGCAAACAACGAAGTTACTAGTTTAATCGGAGGAAAGGAAGGAGTAGCTAATATCGCCAGAGCATTTATTAACCCGGGAGATATTGTGTTATGCCCGAATCCAGGTTATCCGGTTTATGAGAACGGTGCTACAAAACTTTGTGATGGAATCGCTCATCCAATCCCACTATTAGAAAAAAATAATTTTTTACCTGATTTTGAGGCCATTGATATAGGAACACTCAAAAAAGCTAAAATAATGTATTTAAATTACCCTAATAATCCTACTGGAGCAATAGCACCTAAAGAATTTCTAAAAAAAGCATCAGATTACGCTGAGGACTATAAGTTCCTCATTGTCTATGATAATCCTTATTCAGAGTTTACATATGAAGATTACACAGCGCCATCGCTTTTAGAAATAGATCAGAATCACATTGAAATTAATAGCGCTTCGAAGATGTTTTGTATGACGGGATTTAGATGTGGTTGGGCTGTTGGGCATAAAGATATAATAACAGGAATTAGAAATGTTAAGTCTCATATTGACTCTGGTTGTCCAAGGTTTATCCAAAAAGCAGTGGCAAAAGGTTTAGATGAATATGTATCAGAAGAAAAACCAAAAATAGTAAAAGAAACTGTCAAAACATATGAAATAAGGCGAAATGTGTTAGTAAAGGGTTTAAATAATATTGGATGGGAAACAAAGAAACCAAAAGCAACTTTTTTCGTCTGGACTCACATACCAGAAGGAGAAACGAATAGCATGGATTTTGTGAAAAAATTAATAGATCTGGGAGTAATCCTCACACCTGGTAATGGTTTTGGCAAATATGGAGAAGGATTTGTGAGATTTGCCTTAACTCAACCAGTTGATAAAATAAAAGCAGCCTTAGAAAGAATAGAAAGTATAATCAATTAGAACACAATAGCTGCAGAGTATTTCTAAATAGAATCTCTATTCCACTAATCATAATCTTTAGTAATTTCTTCCTCAATTTCAATTTCTCCTGGAATCCAGTTTGAATAATCTAGGTATTTCCAAAATGTACTTTCGTCAGAATGTTTGTTTTCCTCCTTAATAGAAATCGAATTATTTTCTAAGGCAATCTGACTTTCAAGTTTATCAAGAACTTCTTTTTCCATTTTTTCACCTCCATTTTTTTTATTCTTCTGAGGTGCCGGAATCCATTAAGATCTCAATTTAATTTAGATTCTTTGATGAGAGAGCATATCCAAGAAAAGATTAAAAAGAAGATCGAAAAGGATCGGCTCTCATCTATAATACTACTACTACCACAACTAATAAAAGACCTATAACTCTTACAATTGAATATTTAGTAGTAATATTTAAGATCATTAGAATATATAAAACGATGGTACTATTTAAATGTTTCACAATTAGCTCCCATTTGTTAAAGACTCAAATAATTATGAAAACTTTAAAACCCCCAATTTTAATATTATCTAAAATTGAATATAAATCAAGCTTATTGGCATAGAAGCTGTTTAAATATAAGCTTTCCGAACTTTTAGCTCGTACAGTCAATAGATTATAGAAAAAAATAAATAGAAAAAAATAAAAATTATATTGATAGTTTTTGATATTTACGTCTCAGATAAGCTATTTTTTTCTGGTCTTCACTTTCAATCCTACCAGGATAGGCATCTGAGATGTCAAATGACATCATAATAGGCGCAAGATCAGAACTCCAATCTTTATAATACTCCAATATGGGATCAGATTCTCTATTATCTGCCAATTCTTTTTTCACCTCCATTTTTGATTTTTGATTTTTGATTTTTGCGTCAAGAATTAAACCCTTATCCCACTTTTTCTTGAAAATTGATAGACATTATGCGCAGAGAATAAATCCTAACAATTAAAAAGAAAAAGAGAAGGTATAAGGATTTATTCTCTTCATAATACTGTGGGAATAATGGCGCTCTTGCAGCCTACCCATGAATCAGTATTATGTCGCGAAAAATTCATTATTAACAATATATAAAGAGTGTACACTAATAAATATTGTGGGTATTTTTTCCCATTGGCTTTAATATTCTAAAGAGAACTGTTTGATAACCTATTAAACGAATTATACTTTTAATTAAATAATATAGATGTAACGCAACCATCTAAATTACTTCAAATTATAGGATAATGGACAAAAAAATCGTTCTAATTGGGGCTGGAAGCACCTCTTTTGGGCCATCTTCTTTGTTAGATCTTTACCAGAGCAATCTTTTACAAGGTTCAACAATAGTGCTACATGATATCAACAAAGAACATTTGGAAGTCATGTTTGAATTAGTCGAAGCTGAAAACAAGATACATAATAATGAATTTAATATTATTCGCACTACAGACCGTAAAAAGGCATTGAATGGAGCAGACTTTATTATAAGCTCAATAGAGGTTGGAGATCGTTATAAATTATGGAGAGAAGATTACGAAATCCCAAGAAAATATGGGTCGATTCAAATATTAGGTGAATGCGGAGGACCAGGGGGAACAATGCACGCATTTAGAGTAATTCCTCCTATTTTGGAAATTGTAAAAGATGTGAACGATATATGTCCTGATGCTTTTTTTATAAATTTTTCTAATCCAATGGCGAGGGTATGTTTAGCTATTAAAAGGACAGTTCCGAATCTTAAATTTATAGGCCTTTGTCATCAAATTGGAGCTATGACATTCCATTTACCTCAAATGCTCAAAATAAAATTTGAGAATTTAAAACTAAAACCTTATGGATTAAATCATTTTGGATTTTTAATGGGGATTGAGGAAATCTCTTCCGGAATGGATTTAATGCCGAAATTTAACAAGATAGCTCCAGAGTATTTTAAACAACATCAAGAAAGGTTCGAATTTTCTTCATTAACATTTGAAGTTTTCAAAAGATTTGGCTATTTTCCGTACGTAGGGGATAATCATCTTGGTGAATACTTACGGTTTGGTGAAGAATTTACTGAAACTATTGATATGACAGATTGGATTGACTTTGCTGAAAAAGGTGGTAAGAGGACATATAAACGTATCATGAGAAACTATAAGCGTCTAAAAGAAGGAAGGTATTTCAAAAAAGGAATGTTCTATAAAGGAACCTCAGTAGAAAGAGCAATTCCAATTATCGAAGCAATTATTGCTGACAGTAATTCTTATGAAAGTGCAGTTAATATTCCAAATGACAACATCATCGAAAATCTACCTAAGGATCTTGTAATTGAGTGTCCCGTAATAGTCAATAAGAAGGGAGTAAATGGAGTTAAATGGGGTAAATTACCAACTAATATTGCCGCTTTACTTCGAATTGAAGCAACTATCCAAGATCTATGTGTTGAAGCTATCCTTCAAAAATCGAAGGACTTAGCAATAGCAGCTTTAGCGATTGATCCCAATGTAGGAAGTTTCGAAATGGCTGACAAAATATTTGAAGAAATGAAGGAATTGCAAAAAAATTATCTTCCAGAGTTTTGTTAAATTCTGTTTTTTATTATATCCTACCATAATTTATAAATTAAGTTATATTTTTACCGTATTTTATTTGATTTTACCCCTTTATTCATCTAAACATTTTTTAAGGATATTTTCTATTTATCCCAGAGTAGAGGAAATATCTTTATTGGGAAAATGAAATCTAATAAAAACGGAAGTTCTGAAGATAAAATTGAAAAAGTCACCGAATCGCTCTGGAAGATTTGGTGGTTTAGTTTCTATTTAATCATAGTACCTTCTTTAGTCGCTGTAGTAGGTTTTTTCATTTATTTCTTTATTGGAAAAGACCTTTATGTCTCAATTGGTTTATCAGTTATAACATTCATGTTCGTATTATTGTTTTTCTACAAACCTTTTGATAAATATAGAAATAATCCATTTTTCTTGAATAAAAAAAACAACCTATCTGCTAGAATTAATATTATTTTCTTAATTACGATCTTAGCTTTGATAGTTACTCCTATTTTCATTATTTTCCCTCCTCCTATTTTTGTTTTTTTTACTCCAAGTAAAAAATTTGAGCTTTTACCTTTAATATCATTTAGCATACTTTACAATATTGTGTATTATTACTATTTCTTTCAACCTATAGACAATTTTGACTATAATGAAGAGAAATACAAACATGAAACACCATTTTCTCAATGGATTAAACAACCATATAATCTCATAGTTATTGTCAATTATATCATTCATATCATATTTCTCTCTTATACATTCTATACTAAAGTTTCTTGGTTGTTTCCACTTATTTCGAATTTAGTATTTTATCTTATTTCCCGACTTACAACTATGAAAAACATAAAGAATTTATCAAAGTTAACTAAAAATAGCAAAGAATTTCTATTGGAGTTGACTAAATATAAGAGAAAGTTTGTAAATTCATTATTAAGCTTAATGTTCGCATTATTGATTCAAATGCCATTAGTAATAACCTTTATTTATATTTACTCGGGTATTCAACATCAGATTATTGAAATCATTACTATTTCGATATTATCTCTCATCTTCTTATTATTCTACTTCAAAATCAGATTGTATGTAAGTACATTTTATGACAAAATACTCAAGAGGTTTGAAATTGATGAATTCGAGTAATTCTGAAGAAGTTGATCTAGAGAATAATAGAAGCTATCAAAAGCTAAATTTCGTTGTCTCGGTTCTTTTAATTCTAGCAACTCTCTTAATTTCTCTGTTGAATAATACTCTGGTTGTATTTTTCCTTTCCTTACCAGTAATGTTCATTATTACATACATCGAAGAAAAATTGAATTTTACTCTTAAAGTTTATAGTAGATATATATATCTGATTAATTGCTTAGTAATCTTAGCTTTAGTGGCATTTTGGATATCCCCAACTTACCTTGGAATAACGCTCATTAATATACAATTTATAATTTTTAGTATATCTCTATATTTCATTTTTCAAATTTTTATGAAACTAGGCTATTTTATAGAGAAAAATGTTCTTGTCATACAAAATATTCTTGCAGTTACTAGTTTTACCATAATTTTATATTCGTTCTTTCCACTTGTTGAATTCGTATACATTAATTTTACATTAGATCCAATTTTGATTTTAATTTCTGAAACTTTGATCCATTCAATTATTGTTTTGATAATTACATTAATTTCGTTTTATTTCTTATACGCACGAGCTCATTTATATGCAAAACCTTGGAGATTTTTTAATTTTTGCGTAATATTCGTATTTTTGTTAATTGAATTGAACTGGTTTATACTAGTTAACTTAAAAAATATCGTTTTGGGTGTTCCTGAATTATTGCAAAGAGATTTATTTTTATCAACGATTTTAATTTCAGCTGCTTTTCTATCATTTGTATTATTAAATTACATTATAAAAGTATTCTCTCGTGAAGTAAGTTTATCTTACACCTATGTTACTTTCTGGTTTTTAATTTCCTCCATGTTCCTTATAATAATAGCCCTTTATTGGAATACTTATGTAATCTTATTATTTGATTTAATCTTTTTTACGATTTTATCGCTATTAAACCTAAAATTTGGAACTGTAATAAAAAAAATCGAAGAAAATACCTTCTTAAATATCGCTAAAATATATTTTTATGCTCTTTTGCTTGAAATTTTCTTCTTATTTTATGGAATTTTCAATATAGTTTTTATATTTAACCCGGTTATTGCTATATTTCTTTCACTTTCTATTATTGGAGTGATTTTTAATCTCTTATCTCCGTACGAGAAATTAATTTCAAGAAAAATGAAATTAATATTAACATCTTTCATTTTCGCATTTGACATATATGTTGTTGGATTTTATTTTATAGAAGCTAATATTGACTATTTCTATTTTTATCTTGTTGTTCCTGTTATTTTCTGCTTTTTATTATATGCCCCATTGTATTATCTCTATAAGGAGAATGTCATAAAACCTAAAGTTCTAGCATTATATAGCTACACTTCCTCATGGGTGCTAATGGTTTTAATTTTTGTTTTAAACTTTTTTATCATTAACATATATTTTAGTGCCGATTTCATATTAGGAACGCTATTAAACATTCTATTCTTTACATTTTGTCTTGTTCTTCTCATCTTGTTTGGCAAGAAAATAAATCGGTTAAAAGAATCGTCCTCGAAGTTTATCTTAAACATATTAAGTTATCCTATCATAATAGAAATTTTTGTCCTGCTTTTTACTGTTTTTACCACTTTTCTTCCTTTAGATGAGTTCATATCGTCTTTCTTATCACTATCTATAATTAGCATTATTTTTCACATATCATCAAGGGAAGAAAAATTATTTCCTAAATTTCCGGCAATGATTCTAAACACAATCACATTTTATTTTGGTATATTTATTGCCGGATATTATAGCGTTATCTTCACAGTTGGAACTTTCTTTATTTATTTCATACCCCTTATTATTGTTTGCATTCTTTCATACATTCCTATTTTTTATTTGTCAAAAAAAACTGTTTTAAATCCTATTACTTTCTTAAAATATCATTTTTATTGCTCTATTCTTATATCTCTGGCTATATTCGCCTTGAATTTTTTTGTTATTTTTAATTTCTTTAATTTCTTTTTAATTGTGTTAATTTTGATTAATATTCTTTTTATTACCGTGGTTTCTTATTATATTTTTAAGTTTGGAGCAAAATTAAACCTACTATCAGGTGAATCTTTTAAAAAGTATTCTATTATGGTCAATATCTTTATAATTTTAGAAGTTTATGCCATTTTGTTTTCAATTTTTCTAATTCTAATAGAGCCCGTTTTATCAGCGTACTTCTCGACTATTCTAATTTGCTTTATCATCAATATTTTATCTAAAAATAGAATAATTTTTTCAGATAAGAGTGCAATTGGGATTAATATCTTAGCTTTAAGTTTTACAAGCGTTCTAAGCTCTTACTACATATATTTATTAACTAATAACTCGGTTCTTGTATTTGTTATTCCTCTGTTAGTTTTTAGCTTACTAATGCTACTTCCATTGTTTTATTCCTCAAGCAAGAAGGTTTTCAGTAAACTTGTAGAAAAAATGTTATTGGTAGATAGTCTGTTAATATCTGCGTTAATTATGTCCCTTCCAACTATAATAGGATTGGAGCTAATCAGATTTGGAATGGTTATTGATTATTATTTCATAATCCTTACTACAATATTTTTATTTTTTGGATTTTTGAGATTCTTGGAATTTCTTTTTGATAAATATAAGCTCAAAGAAAATCGTATTGTTTCTCTTAAAACCTCCCAGATTGTTATCTGGATAACGATATCTGTGCTTATTGCCTTAAAGGTTTATAGTTTAATAGATTCTATAACAACCAATTTTTGGCTAAATATAAGTTGTTCTTGTCTGACTTTTTTCATTATAAACCTTGCCATTTTAATTCTGCTAGAAAACCTAAAACAAAGAATTTTCGAATACGATGTAAGTAAATTTGATTATTATAAAATCTATAAAATATACGAGTACACCAAGAATATCTCTTTTTTTGCCATTATAACTTCTATAGCTGCTATTTTAGCACTAATAATACCGTCTCATAGCTTACTCTCTCTATTGTATCTTCCAGAATCTTTACTCTTAATTACAATTACTAATTTAGGTATATTCATGTCGATATATCTAATCATTTCAGCAGTTTGTGGATATTTATTTAAAGTAGATTTCTTAAAAATTAAAAGTATTTTCGAAATTTCAGCTTGGATTTTTATTAAATTGCTTATTATTCTTTATATTTTTATTCTGCCTATTCAAATTTCTATCCTTTTAAGGTTAGTATTACCACTTCTAATCATCATCTTTATGAGCCCGATTACTATTTATTATTTAAGAAGGATATTTTCCATTTCTGATGAGTCATTGAGATTATCTAAGAAACTCACTTTCTATCTTTTTTCTTTAGCTTTAATAATTATTTTTGTTGATTTATTCTGGATATTTTCTTCCAATATTCCATTTTTTAGTTCGAATCAGGCACTCCAAATCATACTTGTACTATGTGCTATATATCTGTTTCTTAATTACTATATACTTAAATTTGATACTATAATTGAAAGAGCATCAGAATTTAGAATGATAAAAATATTCAGCGGTTCATTACTGGTTTTATTTTCTCTTTTTTCTATATTTCCAATTATTTTCGAATACTTTTCTTATATACTCTTCTTAATGCCGCTTTTCTTATTTATATCTAATAGGAATCGCAATTTTATATTTCGTATAATATTTTATATCTCTCTTAGTTGGTTTATATTTGTTAAAGCGATTTTCACATTAAATCTCTATATGCTAATTCCCACATTTAGTTTTTCTTATTTCACAGTTTATTTTTTCATTTATGGTTTTTCTATGATTTTAGTATTATTTTTATCAATCGTATTCAACATGAAGAAAACAAATGTGGTCGAAAAATTTACGCTATACGCTTTAATCTCCATAACCTCGCTTTTGTTATTAATTATAAATACAGGTATACCTTTGATTTACAACATATCAATTTCTTTATTTATATTCCTAATATTAACTGGAAATTTTTTCTATAGACAAAAAGATGAGCGCTATAAATGGTTTATTAGACCATGCGTACTACTACTAACTTTTAGTTTTATGAGTTATCTATCCTATTTTATCCTCTTTAATAACCCTATCTTTATGAACTTTAATCCAATACTAACTTTCACATTAACTTCAACCATTACAGGGATTGCCTATGTAGGAACATACAATAAAACACCTGAAAAGTTCAGAAAAATAAGCTTTTATATCGCATTTTCAATTTACACAATTTCTTTTCCTGTGTTTATGTATTTCTTCTTAAATGCTCTACTTTCTCTGCCATTATGGGATACCTTCTTGTTTTTAATAACGATTAATATTGGAATAGCTCTATTTTACATATCAATCGGAATTTATTACTGGAAGTTTTCCTGGGCAATTTGGAAAACTGGTTGGAGACTTTGGATATTAGTCCCTTTTGTTAATTTCTATCTCATTAATGAGATATTTACAAATGTCAATATTTATACGAATGCTCTAAATTTCTTTGACATACTAAGCATTAATGGCTCTTTCATAATATCCTTTGTAATTTGTATACTACTTTCATTACCATTTTGGTATTCGTGGATTAAAAAGCATTTTTCTCAAGTACTCATAATAGTTTGGAGTTTCAGTTTGTTTTTCTTATATTGGTTTAGTCAAAACGTGTTTAGTAATAATGTGCTGATAACCAATATCGTGTTTGTCGTTTTCGCTATTTCTTTGCTAGTACCAATAATTTATCGATTAAGATTATGGAAGATTATAACTATTCTTTGGTTATTCTATATAGTTGTAAACATTACTTTCCTCTTCACTTTATTCTCTGCAATCCTTCTACCGCTAGAGATTAATTTATCAATCAATCTAATAATATTAGGTATATTCTTTCTCATTTTGTCATTTTTCCCTAATCTTAAGAACATCAAAAACATAATTCTCGTAGGATCTTATTTTATTTCTTTAGTTGGAATTTTTCTTACAATTTTTAGCATTATAAATGCGATAATCAAAAATTTACCTATATCAATAAATATTGCTTTTATAACACTTGCTTTGAGTTTATTTTCATCAAGACTCCTCAAACTCAACAAGACTTTTTTTAATACCTTAATCTCCACAATACTGGTTATAAACTTCTCTTTGTTCACTTATTTCACACTTATTATGATTCCTGGTCTCGAACTTTTTTCAATATTTCTAGCGATAGCGGTATTTGGGGGCTCTCTTTTCGTATTTAACAAGTTTAGGATGATTATCCCGATAAAAAAAATAATTCCCTTAACGATTCTATCACTTGGTGTATCTTTAACGCTTTCTTATTTAACATACTATTTCCTACCTGGCTTTATTTACTTAGCAATTGCTGTTTTTATCTTAGTAAATTCAATTTTACTAAGATCAATACTCTACGAATACCGATTTATATTGTGGTATGCCTTTCCAATTCCAATAATCTTAATAGTTTTACAATTTATGGTGTTAAATCTTTTATTTCAATCTCCGGTTATTATAATTTTATTATCTTTGATACTTTATACTGCCTTATTCCAAATTCCATGTAAGTTGTATAGTAAAAAAGTTAAAATTCAAGAGGATCTTAAAGGTTTTGGTTTGCTTAGAGCTGAATCGGTTCTCTCATTGTTATTACATTTTGAGATTGGACTTCTGAGTTTTAGTTTGATTAGTGAAGCTGTGGATTTTGGCTTCTTTGAAACAGTTTTAATTTCCATAATAATATTTTTTATCTCAACCTTATTCGAAATCCACCTTATAAAGAAGGTTAACGAAAAAATCATATATGCTTTTAATTTAATAGCGTATGTAATTACTTCCATTAGTCTATTCGTGTTTTTGAACCAGTTTATCGCGATAGATGCATCTTTATTAGTACTAAATCTAGTTATACTCTTGATTTTACAATTTTATACGCTCTATGCTCTCTCTTATTACATTGAAAAATTAACTCAATATGAAGCGAGTAAAATAAGGAAAGTTAGAAACCAGATACAGAACATTCTATTAAATTCAATTTTCATCGTGGTTAGCTTATATATTTCATTATTGTTAAGTAGTTTATTAATAACATATAATCCATTATTAGATGGGTATCCTTCATTAAGTTTCTCTGGAATGATTTTTTCTTTATTGATGCTAGTACTAAACGGATTAATAAATCGTACTATCGAAATCAAACTTAAAAAAAGTATTTTATTGTGCGCCTTTATTTTCTTTCAAATCTTTTTTGCGGTATTTTGGGTATCTTTTTTCACTATATTTAGTCTTCTTGATTTATTCAGGATTATCTTAGTTTTATTATCTGAAACGATTTTCACATCTTATACAATTTATCTTTCAGGAAAACTCACTAGAAGTGAGAAATGGAAGAAAAATATAAAGCAAATTTATTCTTTTATTATATTTAGCATTTATCTAGAAGCCTCTCTTTTGTTTTTAGGCTTATTTCAGTTATTCTTTGCCCTCTATGAAAGCTTATTGTTTTCCCAGATTGTGTTATTCTTGATAAGCATATTAGAAATTTATGCTATTAAGCGTCTTAAGGAAGGATATATGGAAATAGTTCATACTTTTAGTTTTATCAATATCTCTTGGATCCTTTTTATAATTTTATATAGGATATTTAGTGATTCTATGCTTTCTCTAGTTTTAATAGCGTTTTTAACGATTTTAATGCAATTTTACACGAATTATTCATATTTCGATATTAGGCGGAAGTTTAATCCTGATAAATTGACTTCATTTGAAAAATGGAAGAATTTAAGACAGAATATATTAGGATGGGGTGTCTATTTTCTACTTTTAGGTAGCATTCTCAATACTTTAGTACTTTTTGGGTTTGAATTTCATTTAATTGTCTTGATTTTAAGCCTGACCACACATTTACTAGCGTTATTTGATAAATATGCTTTAAAGTTTTTAGGAAAGGCCTCGAATTTCTTTATAAGCTTTTCGTGGATAATTTTAATTGGATTTTCATTCTTATTCTATCTTGATTGGATTTCCATATTCTTTGTTCAGATAATACCGATAATTATATTTCTCCTAATAATACAAATCGCCTACCTATTTAGATTATTGAAAGATTGGGATTTTATCAAGTCAAACCAATCTAAAATTAAAGATTCACTTGTGAGATTAGTTTATCTTAATTTAATTACTTGGCCATTATATTATCTTAGCCTTGATTTCTTTATTTCGCTAAACTTAGTTCTTTTGTCATTTATTATTTTACTTGGATTGACATTCTTAGACAACAACATTAAATCTGTAACTGAAAAGATTAGGAAGAATCTAAGGATTGTTAGTTTCATTCTAACTGAAGTTTTATTATCTTTTGATATATTTTTAGCATTAGAAATCTTTGTAAATCCCAATTTAATTCTTAATCTTAGCCTTTCTTTGTTATTCTTTATGATTATAAATTTAGCGTTATTTAAACCATTTAAACGTAAGAAAATTAGCTCTTTCCTCTATTCTCTCGTTTTGTTCTTGTTGTTAAGCATAATTACTTTTAATATATCATTATCTGGATGGAGTTTCTCATGGATTTTTATAGGAATTTGGTTATACCTATTTGTTTTTATGCTGGAAGAATTGAAGGCTTTCTTCAATAATATACTAGACAATTTAAGATTGATATATGTCAAGCTAAAGAATTCTCTTCTAAGAGTATATTATTCATTTATCAATTTCTTAAAAAATAACCTTAGAGTTATAGAAATTATTCTTTGTGTGTTTGCGGGTATAACAGTGGGAATAGTTTTTTCTAAAGAAATTGGTTTAATACCTTTGCTAGGAGGGGATCATGCAACCCTATTAGCATTAGCAAATTCTGGAATTTTTATTTCTTTACTCCCACCCAAGAAAACTGACGACATAGATAAGATTTTTAAGAATAGAATGCAACGTTTTATAACTCTTTGGATAAGTTTTACAGTTTTTGTGTTCGCATTAATAATACCTTACATTGAATCTTTTCTTTTTGGTATAATTCTGATACTTTCTTCCATAATTATATTAGGAGCAATATTGGCAATTTATATATATAGAATCGAGAAAAAACAGAAGATTTCAATCAAGTGGAGGTTTTATACAACAATAATTTTAATAATCCTAACGATTATTTGGGCTCTGTTATTAGTTGTTCTTTACCTTACTGAAGTTGCAGTATAATTTGTGTTAATTTAAAATTTAAGATCGAAATGGATTATATCATTAAGTTTTATATTAGAGTTACAAAAAAAGTTCAAGTTATAATATTTTCTAAAGGTTGCTGTTCTTCCATTTCTTTAAATGATTCTTAAAATCATCATCATTCATTCCAATTGAATTCAAGCTAATTTTTTTCGTACTCGAAATCTCTGATCTCGGGTTTTTAAATCCAAGTTCCCAATCGAAATAAGACACTACTTTTGATGACATAATTTAAATTTAACAGTAGACAAAAATAAAGGGATACAGACTGTTAATTTACTAAAAAATCACCCATAAAATGATATTAGAAAGCGTGTAATTATAATATAATTTTTAAAAAAAAGTGAATTAAAAGAAAATCTTGATAAAATTCTATTTTATTATTTGATACTTTCAATCGAAATTTTTGGGTTCGCTAGGCTTATACCTATTTCCCTGATTTCATTAATGACTTTATCGACAATTTGTTTTGCTTCAGAAGTTCTTTTCAAACCAGTTATCACCATTTTACCTTTAGAAAATAAGATGATTGTAGCGCTTGGGTTCTGGTTTTTTATAATCAACCCGGGAAATTTCTCTGGATTAAACTCAGCACCTTCGATTTTTTGAGCGATTTGACTCAAGTCCAACTTTTTTTCAATCTCCAATGACACGGTTATTTCATGTTTCGAATTTCTTTGATGTAGCAAGATTTCTATTTTTTTATAGAATTCTCTTAAATTGCCTTTCAAATCTTCGTTAAATCTTTTTATATATGCGTGTTCTTCTTCAGAAATTGAATCTAGGTCATTTATGTATAAAGCTTTGAAAATATCTTGAGTAGCATTTAATTGTGATTCAAAATCAGTGCAGAAAGATTGAATTATTTCTTCAATCGCTTGATTAATTTTCCTATCTAAGCTTACACTAATCATTACCATTTCTTTATTTCCACGAGCCCAATCAGAGTAGAGTTCAAAATAATAATTTGCGGAAGATATAATGCTTGATTGATTGATAAAGAATCTTTCTTTAGAAGCTTGAATCATTATTTCACCGATACTTTCTTTTTCTAAATTATTAAGAACATCCTCTGGAAATGAGTAGAATATATGAGGTCCACTTCTCCTTTTAAAGAAAGTTAATGAAACAGTAGTTTTTGTAGCGAGTTTAGCTTCAGGGATTAAAATGAGAGTATAAGACACATCAGGATCAAGAAGTTCGTCATCAATATAAGCTTTACTTATAGGAAATTTAGCCCCATTCTTGTGTACTCTTAACATTTGACGCCTTAGACTTATACCTCCAAATTTGTGCGAATCTACGATCATTTTTTTTCTATCTTTTTCATTCATGATTTCCATAATAAATTACCTCCATATGATCAATTGAAATGATTATTTATAAATTTATGTTATGTTTAGTGAATTATTGATTGAACAATTAGATGAACAAATAGTGCAAATATCAGAATTTGCTTAGATTTTCTATATTTTGATATAAAAGAGAAAATTAAATATTAATCGAAGTTTTTAGTGAATATTATGGAACAAAATAACAATGCTAAAAATTTAAATGTTCGAGACTGGATTGTTCTTAGCACGACTATGATTGCTGCGGTCTTAACAATCCTCGCTTTAATTTGGCAAGCGCGTCCTTCCACAGGTATTGTCAGCATCACGTTCTTACTAATGCTTTCGTTTGTGTTTTTCGTCAATTCCGTCTCGTCTAATTCTAGAGCTAATTTTGAGGCCAAAGTGGGGAAGATATCAGAAAATAAAATTAGAAATTTTGTTACCTTTGCAGAGTATTCGTTCGGATTCGGTTTTACTCTGGTCATTAACGCGTTTTCTATCTTGGGTTATAAATATCTCTTAGATTTTATGGGACGAGAGGTTTATGTTTTGATCTTACCAATAGCATTTCTTTTGACCGCATGGATTATAATTATAATTTACAATTTTATAAGCTATTCTGGAAAAGTATGGAGAGGTTTGAGGAGTTTAAAGCGAAATCTTTGGACACTAATGGAGATAATCTGCTTAATCTTCATAGTGCTTGATTTCATTGGTATATTAGTAATTCCTTAATTTTTTATTATAATTAAAGTGATAAAAAATGTCAACTAAAGTAGACTTCAAGAAAAGTATGAAGGAATATTATCAACCCAAACCAAATGAAGTTGTGTTAGTTAACGTACCTGAAATGCAGTTCCTAATGATTGATGGAATGGGGTCTCCTGGAGATTCAAAAGAATATCAAGATGCTCTCGCTGCTTTATATCCTATATCATTCAAAACAAAATTCTTAAGCAAAGCAAAAGGGAAAGATTATGTAGTGCCTCCTTTGGAAGGTTTGTGGTGGGCAGATGATATGAAAGACTTTATCGAAGGTAATAGAGATAAGTGGAAATGGACAATGATGATTATGCAACCTGATTGGATTACCCAAGATATGATTAATGAAGCTATAGCTATTACCAAGGAAAAGAAACCTGAACTTTCAAACCTTCTTCCAGAACTCCGATTAGAAAAATATAAAGAAGGAAAAGCAGCTCAGATTATGCATATTGGTCCTTATTCAGAGGAGGGTCCTACGGTCCAGAAGGTTCATGATCTTATTCAGAAAGAAGGTGGTAAATTCGATGGCCACCAAAATAAACACCATGAAATTTATCTAAGTGATCCGAGGAAAGCTAATCCTGCAACCATGAAAACTGTTATAAGACAACCTTTTATCTAAAAATTAATATTTCTATTTTTATTTCATTTTTCTATTCAACCTAGCATAATTTTAAATTTAAAAGTGGGTTGATAAAAATATGACTACTGAAGAAATTCTAAAAAAAATCCCTTTCTTAAGTTTCCTAATATCTTATAAATGCACTAATGAATGCAAGCATTGTGCTCTTCGAGGATCTCCAAATCAAGACAAAATTACAATAGAATTAGAGGATGTTAAAAGATATCTGCAGGACATAACTTCCAATTATAAGATTGATGAAGTTGGCTTTTTTGGTGGAGAACCCCTTCTAAATTTCGATCTGCTAGTTAGCCTTATTGAAGAAGTGAATAGATTTGATATTTCAAAGATAGGTTTACCTACGAATGGTTTTTGGGGAAATAATGAGTCTACAGCCAAGGAATATGCCCAAAAATTAAAAAAAGCGGGACTTTTTCGCATTAGTTTTAGTGTTGATGCATTTCATCAAGAATTTGTGTCACTAGATATCGTAAAACGAGCGATAAAAGCTGCACATGAAGCAGGAATTGAATGGATAGCTGTGTTATCACAATACTTAGGAAGTCAAGATGAAAAGAATGTTTTTAACGAAAAAACTAAAGCAATGACTGGTGAGCTTTCAAAAGAGTTTGAATTTTTCCACCAAATCAATAGTGAGTTAAATGTAATGGGTAGAGCGGCAAACGAACTTACAAATTATTTCTCTACGACAGTAATAAATTCAGAAAGATGTCTTGTTTTTAAAATTCCGATGTTTATGATAGATCCTAATGGATGGGTTTTTCATCATTCTTGTCATGGAATTTGCATCGGGAATGCCAAGGAAAAAAGTCTATCTCAAATTATGAGTGAATTCAATTATAGAAAACATCCAATCATAGGCAAAGTAGTAGCTAAGGGAGGGCCGCAAAATCTCCTTGAAATGGCAATTGAAAAAGGATATGAACCATTAAGTGGATATGCAGACAAATGCCATGTTTGTTTTAGCGCGCGGAATTATCTTCGTCCTTATTTTCCGAATATCCTTGAGCCTTCAAATTTGTATTTCTAATCATATTGTATTATCTGGCAGTCTAGATTTTTTTTTAT
>JAEOTS010000133.1 GCA_016839745.1 Promethearchaeota archaeon | reverse complement strand
TTCTCTAATACTGAAGTGAAGAAACTTTTATTTATATATTTAGTAAATTTTTGAAGTTTATTGTTATGCTTTTCCTTCTTTTTTACACTAATAATTTATTAATACAAGCATTATTTAATATCAGAGTGTATTTAATTTGTATTGAGTGAAGAATTTTCCAAATAAAGTAATAAGAGATGATTTGATGGAAACGGATGATTTCGTTAGGTGTTTATCTTGCGGAAAAAAAATGGATATAAAATCAAAAATAAATCATGGTCAATGTATGGAATGCACGCTAAAATTAGATTTTAAAACGGAAGAATTAAATTATGACGCTATTAACCAGCATCTTCAAGGAATTTTAGATTTCTTTGTTTCGGATGTAAATGCTGCGTTTAACAAAGATCCAGCTGCTCATACTTTAATCGAAGTATTAACAAGTTATCCCGGTATTAAAGCTGTACTTCTATACCGCATAGCTCATTTTTTTTGGAAGTTAGGAGTTCCATATATTCCAAGGTATATATCTGACATTGCAAGAGAATTAACTGCAATAGATATACATCCGGGAGCTGAGATTGGTAAAGAATTCTTTATTGATCACGGAGCGGGAGTCGTAATTGGCGAAACCGCTGAAATAGGTAATAATGTTACATTTTACTCGGGTGTAGTCTTAGGAGGCACTAAATTAGAGCAAAAAAAGAGACACCCGACCTTAGGTGATAATGTAGTTGTTGGTACTGGTGCAAAAATCTTAGGACCCGTCACTATCGGTGATAATGTTAGAGTAGGCGCTAACTCTGTTGTTGTTATGGATGTTCCTCCACACTGTGTTGTTGTTGGTGTGCCTGCGAAAATTGTTTCTAAAAAAGGAGAAAAAATAGAAAAAATAGATTTGAGGCATGGAGATCTTCCAGATCCAATTTCGATTGCCATAGGACGTTTAGATAATCGAATTAAAGAATTAGAAGAACATTTCCCAGACCGAAAAAAATCCAAAGATGACGATATTGAATTTTTTTACGGAGAATATGGAAGTGGTATTTAATATAGTATATTTCTTAAAGTTGTATAAAGTGGAGGTAAGAAGATGAAATATTTTTATAATAATATAATAGATACAATAGGGAAAACTCCCCTAGTTAAATTAAATCGAATTACTGAAAATATAAAACCAAATATTTTTGTGAAATTAGAATCGTTTAATCCTGGTGGTAGCGTTAAAGACAGAATTGCTATGTATATGATTCTTAAAGCAGAAGAGGAGGGTATTATCGATAAAGATACAACCATAGTAGAACCAACATCAGGAAACACTGGAATTGGTCTAGCCTTGGTATGTGCCGCCAAGGGATATAAATTAATTTTAACGATGCCAGAAAGTGTTTCAGTTGAAAGAAGACAGATTCTTCAAGCTTATGGTGCTGAGGTTATTCTTACTCCAAAAGAAGGAGGTATGAAAGGATCCATTACAAAGGCAGAAGAAATCTCTAAAGAGAAAAGGAAAGTTTTCATTCCTCAACAATTTAAAAACTTAGCGAATCCGGAAATACACCGAATAACAACAGCTAAAGAGATTTTTAACGACTTAGAAGGTCAAGTTGATGGTTTTGTTGCGGGAATCGGAACAGGTGGAACTATAACAGGAGTCGGTGAAGTTTTAAAAGATAGAGTAGGGGCAAGAATGAAAATATACGCAGTAGAACCTAAAGAATCTGCTATACTATCTGGTGGTGAACCCGGACCACATAAAATCCAAGGCATAGGAGCAGGATTCATCCCAGATGTGTTAAATACAGAAATATACGATAAGATCATAACTGTTGGCTATGATGATGCCGTTGCAACAGCAAGAAAATTAGCTAAATTCGAAGGAATATTTGTTGGAATTTCGGCGGGAGGTTGTGCGTGGGCTACCATTTACGAAGCTTCAAGAGATTTCGAAGAAGGAGAAAACCTTGTAGCGTTGCTGCCCGACGGTGGAGAAAAATATCTCTCAACTGATTTGTTTCGCTTTTAAGTAGCAATGGTTAAGTAACAAACTATATATTAATATAGCTCATTAAATTTGTATTGGATCTATTAGCAGTAAATTGTACA
This sequence comes from Promethearchaeota archaeon, assembly GCA_016839745.1. Classification (GTDB taxonomy): domain Archaea; phylum Asgardarchaeota; class Lokiarchaeia; order Sigyniarchaeales; family SOKP01; genus SOKP01. The sequence continues at coordinate 7,385 of JAEOTS010000133.1, read as the reverse complement.
CTCTTTTCCAATATTCTTCAATGTTCCAATTTTGTTTTTTCTTAATTTTTTCAGATAAATCAATAAATATTTCTTTTATTTCTAACGTGTGAAAGTAGCTAATTGATGGTGCGATAACAGCAATCATATATTGTTTTTCTCCAAATCTTTCTTTTTTGTCAGGATAAGAATCAAAAAAGAGATAACCACGAGTATTTAGATTTTTTATATCCAATAAAACACCTTCAGCCTTGGTTATCTTATCGTGACCGTATATTGATGTTGCTACTGTAAACAATTGATTTACAATTTTATCTAAGGGAATTGGGAAGGTTTTTTCTTCAGGGAAATATTGTTTTAGTTCTGGTCCGAATTTATCATCCCAAAATGCTAAAAATAAACAGATAAAAAATTCCTGTTTATTCCCAAGAGGTTTTTCTACTTTAGAAATCGTAGTCGAAAATGTTTCGTCAATCTTTTTGTTCAATGCGTTTACCCTTTTATTACGAGCAATTCTACCTGATAAAATTGCGAGTAAATCTTTTTCGTTAAAAGGTTTAGTTAGATAATCGTCAGCTCCAAGTAATTTCCCAAATCTTATGTCTTTAGGAGTAGAGCGGGCGGAAAGAAATAGGAATGGAATCCTATTCCAGCGTGGATCGTTTGTAATTACTCTAAAAAATTCATAGCCGTCCATTTCAGGCATCATAATGTCACTTATAATAATATCTGGAATCTCTTCAAGACGGGATAGAATTTCTAGAGCTTCTTCTCCATTTTTCGCAGTTATAGGTTTGTAATCGTTGGATTCTAATAACAAATTTAAATTATACAATAGATCAATATTATCCTCGACGACAAGAATAAGAGGTTTCAAGGTAAATCTAATTAAAATTTAATTTATAATTCTATTACTTTTGCAATAGAATTAGGATTAGTTATTATTTATTTTTTTTTCAATTCTCGGGAGGAAAATATAAAAAGTCGTTCCAATACCATATTCGCTTTTAATATAAACTTCTCCTGAATGAAGTTCAATTAATTCTTTCGCAATCGATAATCCTAAACCTGTTCCGGGGATATCAGTAACTTGTTCTGACCTAAAAAACCTTTGAAAAATGGACGATACCTCATGTTCTAAAATCCCTATCCCTTTATCTTTAATGTGAAATAAAGTTCCATCCCTAACTTCAGTATTATATTTACCTTTGTAATGATCAAAAGCTTTAATCTCGATGATATTACTATTCCTTGAGTATTTTATAGCGTTGTCAATAAAAATTCGAAAAATCTGGTCAATTTTTTTAATATCGCCGTATAAAGTGATTTCATTGCTTATATCTAAATCAAAAGTAATATTTTTCTCACTCCCAATCGGTTCCATCAAAGTCAAAATATCCTTAAAAATTAAGAGTGGTTTGTACTCGTTCCATTCCATTTTATATTTTCCTTCATCTATTCTCGAAAGCGTTAGTATATCTTCTATTAAATCTTTTAGCAAGTAAATATTTCTTGAGATTCCCTCTCTTAATCTTTTCTTTACTTCTGGAGTAATCTTATCAGTGTGATTCTCTAAGAATTCCATTGACATCGTTAAAACGCTTACGGGTGTTCTCAGTTCGTGAGAAACCGTAGAAACGAATCGTCCCAATCTTTCTTCTGCTTCTTTTCTATCCGTTATATCCATACCATATATATTTGCATACCCTTTTTCTTTTATCGGTACCATAACTAGGTTGTAAATGCGGTTATTAATATTTAATTCAATTTCAATATTCCTATCCTTAGAAAATGCTTCATTAACTGATTTTGTTAGAACTTCTGGGATCCGACTGCCTTCTCCTATTCCGAATATATCTTGGCTAGGTTTATTAGCTAAAAGAACGTACTTATTGCTTAATCTTAACACGGGATTAGGGTTTTCAGCGGGAAACCTTGCAATATCTGCTATTTTTTCTCTTGCGATTTTTCGCTCAGAAATATCAGTCACAAACGCCATAGCACCGTTAAAATTTCCATTGTCATCAAAAATTGGAGAAGTTCTTAAAGTGGTAAACACTTTTCTCCCAGATTTGTGAATAAATTCAAAGTCGTGATCTTCTTTAATCCCCTGCCTACGTCTTTCAAAATTTATTTCTGCGATTTTTTTACCCTCTTCGTCCATAAAAGTATAAATATTTTTTCCTATCATCTCATCTTTCTTATATCCAAACATATTTGCCATGCTTTGATTAAGAAATGAAGTGTTTGCGTCATTGTCGATTACCCATATACCCTCTAGCGAATCTTCGACCAAAGTTCGATATTTCTCTTCCGATTCCTTCCTCGCGACTTCAAGTTTATTACGCTCAGTTATATTAGTGAAGTTTTGTATTATCCCAACGAATTTCCCTCTAACATCTCTATATGGAACGGATCGTACAAGATTTACAATTTTTGTGTTATCATCAAAATTCGTAGTTAATTCATATTCAACATACTCTTTACCTTGTTCTATTTGCTTCAAAGAACACAAATCAGTATTACATTGATGTCCAAGGTACTCTAAATCAGGATCGTAACATTTCCTTCCTAATACATCCTCCTCAGATAAGCTAAAAAGATTTGTATATGTCTTGTTAATGCGGATTATCTCACAATCCTTACTAATTATTCTCAGTGGTAAAGAAGCGTTAAACATTTGGTTAAATTCAGAGTAAGCTTGTTCTAGATCGTCCGCTTTCCGTCTCAAAGACTCATCGCTCAACTTTAGTTTCCTAAGTAGCAAACCAAAGGGATCTTCTAATCCCGTTTCGATTATCGCTTTATAGATGAAAAAAAATGCAATTATTTTAAAAATATGACCGATGAAATTTGAAAAGTCAAATACGCTTACATAGAATGTAAATGCCAATTCTGAAATGATTGTGGTAATAATGGATAAGATAATTAAAAGATATATCTTCCTATTAAATTCGCCTCGAAGTTTGTATAAAATTATTGCTGAAGCTAAAAGGATTAAATTTATTATGTATTCACTTACAATTTTAAAAGGTGTTAATCCTATACCTTCTATGAAGCTCGTTGGAAATATACCATAAAAAATTGTAAAGAGAAGAATTGATATAATGACAATGCCACTTACCATCAAGTATGTCGCATTAACTTTTTTATTTATCGCAAATAAGGCAAGAAGATAAGAAATTGATTGCCAATATCTTGCTGCAATCCATAATTGCGTTGGAAGATTCGCATCAAATTCAAGTAAAATGCCCATTCCTGAGTAAGATATTGTGTGAAGTAAATCTAATACGCTTATAAAAAGAAAAGAAATACCAACAATTAAGAAAAAAGAACTATTCATATATTTCCGTGAATTCCAACCTATAAAAAAAATACCGCCTGAAATTACGATACTTATTACTTCGGCAATAGAATGAAAAAGTAGGTAACTATAAGTGCTTAATAAAGTAGTAAGAATTAATCCTATTCCTAATATAACATATTCAATTAATTCCCGTTGAAATTTCGAGTTTTTTGCATCGGAGTTTTGAGTTAACAATCTTTATCTAGTCCTTTTCTTGTTATTTATACAACCAATTTTTGAAAAACGGTATAGATTGATGTTTTAAAAATTTGATATAGAAAATCAGGCGGAATTAAATCTTCTATCTGTTTTATTAACGCTTGGATTCCTTCTTCTTTAATCTCTTTTTTTACACTATCCATATCAGGATCAAATTTATGTAAGAATAATGAAAAATCAAGGTTAAACTTTGTTTTCCTCAATAACTTAATGATTTCAGTTAAATACTCAAGCGAAATATCGTAACGTTCCCTATCTTGAATATCAATCACGTAAATAAGTTTACTCGCGCCTTTAATGTGAGTTTTAAAATTCTCAAAATATTCTTCTCTGAATCTTTCTTGACCCCCAAAATCCCATATATTAAATTCAGAGCCTAAAGTGCGAAATTTATTTATTTCGTATCCTCTTGTCGGTGTTATAGCACTAAATGACGAGAGATTTTTCACTCCTTTTAGACATAGCACAATAGATGTTTTACCGCTATTGTCTAAACCCATTAAAACGATTTTTTTAGTACTTTTAGAACTATTTTCTTGCATATTTTAGATCTTTTAATATCTTTCGTGTAATTTAAAGGAGTGTATCTATAATATCTTCATTACTCATAGTTTGAAGTTTCTCTTTGTTGATTCCCATAACAAACGATTTAATATCAACTAGGAGCTTAAAGATATCTTTATTCTTGATTTTATAATACTTAACATTGTTAATTCTTTCAAAAATGATGAGGTTCTTAGTAGTTAAAACCTTTAAATGTTGAGAAATTGTAGATTGAGATTTGTTTAGGGCTGATTGAATTTCAGAGGAAGTTCTCTTCTCTCGATAGAGTAAATCTAATATCTCTAATCGAGTTTGATCAGCAAGTACTTTCATAAACTCGATGATATCCTTTTTAAGTTCGCTCATAAATTCAAAACAGCTGTATTTTGGGATTAGTGGGGTTAATCGCTTATAAATCTACTTTTAATTAATTATTAAGTATTATTATAAAAATATAAGTTCACCGTAATATTTATATATCGGCATATCGTTATTAATGAATATACATAATTAATAATTTTTTACCAATTCTTATGGAAAGTAAAGTTTTTGAAATCGATGAAATAGACAGGAATATAATAGAGATAATCCAAAGAGAGCCAATGCTTACCCATACCGAGATCGCTAAGAAAGTTAATCGAAGTCAGCCTACAATCGGTATGAGAATACGCAAGCTTGAAAAATCGGGAGTTTTAAAGTTTCAAGCTGGGATTAATGTTAAAACTATAGATTTAATACTTGCTAGGGTAGAGGTTCAAACTTTGAAACCAAATGAAACAATAAAATTAGTTAAAAATTGTCCTTATATGTTGAACGCATTTCGGTTAAGTGGAACTTCCAATCTTAGTATTCTAGTTGTAAGCAATAAACTCGCACAACTTGATGAAATAGTAAATCATCATTTTAGAAAAGATCCTAATATATCGGAAGTATATATGGACATTATTACCGATGTTGTAAACGATTTCGTTTTGCCATTCGATTTTAACTTCGACAGTTGTGGGTTAACGTCAACGGGTCAATGTTGTGGAAAATGTTTTGCCTAACTAAAAAAAATCTCTTTAATTGAATTTGTTTAAAGGGTTAGAACAAACATTTTTATTCCATTAACCACAAATTTTTAGCATAATTCACTTTTTAATTAATAGATAGTGAATTTTTTAAAATAAGATAATTCAAAAATACAATCAAAAAAACACAGCCAGCGTATCCGAGTAGTTAAGGAGGCGGCCTGCAGAGCCGTTGCTTTCAGCATCGAGGGTGCAAATCCCTCCGCTGGCTCTCTATAACAATTCTTTATAACTATACGCTTAATTAAGGTGTCTTAATAACCATGAAGGTATATAATAGTCTAACATTCAAAAAAGAAGAACTTAAAACTTTAGAACCCGGAAAAGTCAAAATGTATGTCTGTGGTGTGACGGTCTATGGTTCGCCTCACCTTGGTCACGCAAAATCTGCAGTTGCATTTGATTTAATTCATAGATATTTAAAGTTTAAGGGGTACGAAGTAAATATAGTTAAGAACTATACAGATATCGACGATAAAATAATCAAGGCGTCTCAAGAAAATAACATTGATTTTAGGACTTTAAGCAATCAATACATCGAAGAATACGAGGAAATCATGAAAATGTTGAATGTAGAAAAAGACACGCACAATCCTCGTGCGACGGAAGTAATGGATCTTATAATTAAATTTGCCCAAGAATTAATATCAAAGGGGCACGCCTACGAGCGAAATGGTTCAGTGTATTTTTCTGTTCAATCCTTTCCTAAATATAATTCTATTCTTCAGAGGGTTAAAGATCACCAAACAAAAGGTGAGGAAGAAGATTACATAGCGGATCAAGATACTGCGTTTGGAGAAGATAAACTTGATGTTAGAGATTTTGCTTTATGGAAAAAAATGAAAGAAGGAGAACCATTTTGGGAAAGTCCATGGGGTAAAGGTCGACCAGGTTGGCACATAGAATGTTCTGTCATGATTCTGAATTTCTTAGGAGAAACAATAGATATACATGGGGGTGGTCAGGACTTAAAGTTTCCACACCACCGAAACGAAATAGCGCAATCTGAATCTTATTCAGGAAAAATTTTTGCTAAATATTTCTTACATAATGGGTATGTCAATGTAAACAACGAAAAGATGTCTAAAAGCCTTGATAATTTTTTTACAGTTGCAGATATCGCTAAGGAATACGATCCCATGGTTATCCGTTGGTATTTAATATCCAGTCATTATAGAAGCTCAAATAATTATACATCTGAAAGTTTAGAACCAGCAAAAAAGACTTACAGTCGGTTAATTAACACAATAAAGAAAGTAAACGATACAGAATTTAGTGATACAAAATCAAAACAACTTGATAATTTAATCGTGAGAATCGGTGATGCTAAGACTAAAATTATTGAAGCAATGGATGATGATTTTGATACTCCTGTAGCTTTAGCGGAGATGTTAACACTGTTTAGGGAGATAAATAAAGCGCTCTTACAAGATAATTTGAAAATTAACCTAGAATTTAAAGACAAGTTCTATGATTTGATAAATTTTAGCGAATCGATTTTTGGAATTTTTCCATTTACAAAATCAAGATCTAAACCATTTTCAATTGAAGGCACGAATGAAAAAGATAACCTTATTAAAAACCTTATCAATTTGATAATTGAGATACGCGTTAAATTAAGAGAGAAAAAAATCTACAATGTAAGCGATTTAATTCGCGATCGGTTAAGAGAATTGGGTATAGAAATAGAGGATAAAAAAGTATAGTAAAAATACAATTTTCTCAAGTATGGGTAGAACTACTTACTATCTCATCGCCATCCTCGAGACGTTTATAATGTTTGTATAAAATTGGTCCAAGTACAACTTCTTTTGTTGTTGACACAGTTAAGACTTGATCTTCACCCGCGTGTAAAATCAATAGATACCCCTTTTTAGCTTGAATATAAGACTGTTCAAACTCGCCTAGATCCATTTCCCCAATTGCGCGTTCGCTTAACGAGCAGAGAGCTGCCGTAATAGCCGCTAGTCGCATATCGTCCGTGCCTGATGGTAGAACTGAAGCTAGAGGTTGACCGGTATCCGCCGTGAGTTGTGCAGCTTTTACTCCATCAACATTGTCCATAATATCCTTTAGTAAGTCTTCAAGGGAACTCTTAAAATCCCTTCTCTTCTTTAACCCTTTCATTGAAAAAGATAAATATCTAAATTATTAGACAATTCTTACTGCTTAAAAAAGAGACTTTAAAATATAAATCTTAGTACCCAATCTTAATATCTACCTAATAT
>JAEOTS010000132.1 GCA_016839745.1 Promethearchaeota archaeon | reverse complement strand
TTGATGCGGGACATGAATTTGGTAAAGGAAAAGAGAAAGAAACATTTCTACCTTCCTCAGCATCAAAAGAAGCTAATCCTGCGCTTACAATCTTAAGATATCCCGTTCCAGAGCATTGGAGATTTGTGTTAGTTATACCTAATGTAAAGAAGGGTGCTTATGGTGATGAAGAGGTAAGCATCTTTCAAAGTCATGCTCCAATTCCAAAAGAAGAAGTCAATGAAGTTTCGCACCAAATTTTAATGAAAATTGTACCAGGAATCATTAAAAAAGATTTAGAATGTTTTGGTGAAGGTTTAAAAAGAATACAGAACATAGGATTCAAAAAAATCGAAATCTCTTTACAACATGAAATCGTAAAAAAGACACTCACTTTTTTTGAAGAATATGGAGTAAAAGCTTTTGGAATGTCTTCATTCGGACCTAGTGTATTTGGGATTGTAGAATCTGATGAGGAAGCAAACAAACTTTTAAAAGATGTTCAGATCAGTCTTAATAGTATAGGTGGACACATCTACTTATGCAAACCCAATAATAATGGAGCAAAAATTGAATTTGTTGATGAGAATTAATGTCAAATGGCAAAGAAAACGCGTATTTTTCTTATGATATAAACGATAGAGAAAGAGCATGCTTCGAAATAGGCATAAAATTAGGAGCTCTTTATCATATTTTATGTGGCTTGCCAATTTCATCGAACCCTATAATTATAGAGTCTATTGAAAAAGGTATTGAAGCATCAATCTCCTGCCAACCATATGTGAAATCCGTTAAGATTAATATCAATCGGGATAAAATTCAGGGTAATAAAACCACCGAATTTGAGTATGATGAGTTATCTGGCATATCAATAGCCGCGACAGTCGTTCTTGAGTTTAACTCGGTTGAAATAACTGCAAAAGTAGAGTGGATTGAAGAACTTAAATACCCTTTGATGTTCATTGAAAAAATAAGAAATAAAAACTAGGACTCTAATCCTTTAATGTAGTCTGTAACATGTTCAATCGCTTTTAAAGCACTCACATTTTTTCCAAATCTCATTACATTGCTTACATTTTCTTCAATTTTTCGCTTTATTGATTCGGTTAAGGCTCTTTCTTTTTTTTCTATCGCAACATTTAATTTAGTAGCTAATACGATAGTTTCTAAAGTTAAATTTTCCGCTCTATTAAACAATTTAAAAGATTCCCTGTATTTCTCGTAGGATATAACAGTTAAATTTACTTCCATTAACTTAAATTCACCAAAATCGTCCTTTCTTAAAATTTGATTTATATTCGTTGCAATACAGACTATTATAGCCCAGGCTTGATTTAAATAAGGGAGTTGAATAGAATCTGCAGATGTAATTCTTTTAGCAAAATCTTTATACTCCTCTTTAACACCAAGAGTATAGTAATTATAATATTTTTCTGATAAAGCTCTATCACTTTTAGACAAGTTATAACCTTTTAAAGATGTTAGCGCATATAGAAATACATCATCAATAAAATTTAATACAAGGAATTTATTGTTTTCTATGTTTTTATAAGTGGTTGTATTTGGATAAGGCCAAATTTTAAATAATTCCTTATCCACTAACCTGAGACCCATACTAGCAGTATTTGGAACCATTAGGGTACCATCTATCGAAAATGTGGTAGCTAAGATTTCATATAAATAATTTTTTTTTAAGCCTATAGATGTGAAATCTATTTGAAAATTAGAGGACATTAGATATGATAATAATAATTTTCAGTAGTATAAGTAAGAATATATCCAAGTTCTTTAAAACTTTATAATAAAATAATCATCTTTTTCCTTCGATCAAGAAGCATTAAAAATTAACAAAAATAAAAAGAATTATTGAACTTTTATAATTAGCAAATTAAATAGAACTTGATTTTTGTTGTATCGGGTAATTGGTATAGATCCTGGCTCTAAATCTTGGGATTTTTTTGGTTTAGAAAACAAAGAAATAATCTTAGATACTTCTATTCCTTCAAATGAATTAATAGAAGAACCGAGTAAAGCTTTAGCCATTATAAAATCGGTAGAGAATATCGATTTAATTGTAGCTCCAAGCGGATTTGGATTACCCTTGAAAAGAGTTTCAGATATAACTGAAGAAGATATATTTCTAACCCTGTTGAAATTCGATACAAAGGAGAAAAATAAATTAATCGGATTAGGTGAAATCCTTCGCTTGATAAAAGCAGAAAAGATTCCTGGTATAATTATTCCTGGCGTTAAGCATCTACTTACAATTCCTAGGTATCGCAAAGTAAATAAAATTGATATGGGAACAGCAGATAAATTATGCACAGCCGTTACGGGGATAAGAGACCAAGTAGAAAGGTTAAAAATTAATCCAAAAAGTACTAATTTTATTATGGTTGAAATTGGATATGGGTTTACATCAGTTTTAGCTATTGAAAATGGTCAAGTTATTGATGGAATAGGGGGCTCTAACATTATGGGTTTAAGAGCCTGTGGGAGCCTCGATGGAGAACTTGCTTACCTAATTAAAAATATTAATAAAAAGGATATTTATAGTGGTGGACTTTTTTTTATTTCAGGACATTTAGATTTTACTTTAAAAGATATCATATTATTAGCTAAAAAAGACGCACAGATAAAATTGGCTTTTGATGCTTATTTATCAGAATTGACTAAAGCAATTCACGCAATTTCTTCCTCTTATTCAAATAAAGATAAAATTGCTGAAATACTACTAGCGGGTAGATCGTCAGAATTACAATATATTAAAGAAACTATTAGCAATTGTTTAGAAGATTTGTTTCCTGTTAAACTAATGAAGTCATACGGTAACATATCAAAGCATGCTGCTCAAGGTGCGGCTTTTATAGCAAACGGTTTATTAGGGGGCGAATTTGAACCCATTATTAGTAATATTAAAATTAAAGAAGCTAAAGGATCAATTCTAGATGATATCTATATTCCATTTGATAAACATAATTATTGAGTGATTTAAATTAAGAGAATTTTAATAATAACGGGCAAGAGTAGTTATCCTATAATTAAGGATATCACTTCATCAATTACAAAACAGAAAATTGAAATTCTTAAAGCGCCCATAACAATATCTGCTTTTTTAACTGAAAGTATAGTTATTAATGTACTAAAAGATATAGATCTTAACAGTTTTGATCTAATACTACTTCCAGGTTTCATCCAATGGGATACTACCAAATTAGAAGAAGAAAATTCAATTGAAATAAAGAAAGGACCTGAATTTGCATCTGATCTTCCTTGGATTTTAAAACATATTAATACCGTTAAATTATCAAATAAAATACCGGCAAATAAAGTATTTGAGAGTTCTGGCGAGCAAGTCTATGATGAAATCGCTAAAAAACAAATTGAAATCGCAAAAGAAAATCTGGGATTCCATACTTTTTTCATCAACGAACAAACTTCTAGTATAATGATCGGGAATAATCTTCCACCCCCAATTATTGCTGAAATTGTCAATTGCCCAGAAAAAAGTAATGATGCTATCGTTAGAAAAGTAAATCATTATATAGAATCGGGTGCAGATGTTATTGATATTGGATGCGTAGCAAACAAACCCTATCCAGATAGGATAAAAGGAATTGTTCAACTTATCCAGAATAATTTTAATGTCTTAATCAGTATTGACTCAATGGAAAAAAGCGAAATTGTAGCAGCAGTAGATGAGGGTGTTGATTTAATCTTAAGTATAGACCTTGGAAATTACAAAGATTTCCTTAATCTCCCTCGTGATATCCCTATCGTTATATTGCCTACGAACATCAAGGAAGCTTATTTTCCGAAAGAACCTGAAATAAGAGTTAAGAATATATTTAAATTAACTCAAGAACTACGACAAAGCGGTTTTAAAAAGTTAATTGCTGATCCCCTACTAGAAACACCCATTACACCTGGGATTTGTAACTCGCTAGAAGCATATTTTCTCTATAAGAAACAAGTTACAAATGAGATAAACAAGAATCTGAAATTGCCTTTATTTTTTGGTATATCTAATGTAGTAGAACTAATGGATATTGATTCAGTGGGAATAAATGGATTATTAGCAAGTATTGCAGTTGAATTAGACATGGGAATTTTATTTACGGTTGAACACAGCACTAAATTGATGGGAGGAGTAAGAGAACTCAAAGAAAGTGTAAAACTTAATTATGTTGCAAAGTATAAAAGAACTCCTCCTATAAATCATGGAATTAATGTCTTCAAAGCCAAAGGTAAAACTAGTCAAACTATTCCAGAATTTGATAGAATTGATGCAATTTCCGTAAAAGATTACGCTCCGGAATATATACCCGATAAAAATGGTTATTTTAAATTTTATGTTAACTACTACACTAAAGAAATTTATGTATTATTTTATTCTAATCAAGGTATTCTTCTCAAAACTTTAATTGGGAATAACGCTGAGACACTTAGCAAAAAAGTTCTTGAATTGAATTTAACTAAAAACTTTCAACATATAAATTATCTGGGACGTGAATTAAACAAAGCAGAATTCTGTTTGCTTACCGGAAAACCGTATATTCAAGATGAATAAAAAAAAAGTGTTATTTAATTTCAACACATGTCTTAATATCTCTTCCAAGAGCTAACAAAGGAGCTAAATTGACTGCTTTTTTTCTTAGATTTTTACTATGAAATTTAAGTGCTTCTTCACTTTCATATTTCTCATAAAAAATTATTGTATTCTCTAGTCCTTCTCCCTTTACAGTATGAGGAATATATTCTAAAGTTCCTGATTCTGAAGATTTGACCTCAGCAGCCATTTCTTTAAGAACTTCTATTGCCTCTTCCATTTTTCCTGGTTTAACTTGAAGTGTAGCTATGAGAGTTACCATTTTAAATTCACTATAAATTGCTTTAATAGTAAAATCATAACTAAAATTTAAAGAAAATGATTCAACTATTCCATCATTTCATATAAAATTCTACCTTCTGAATTTTTAGGATTAGGGATATTCAGCAAATATGAAAGAGTAGGAGCAACATCAACCAAATTAACGATATCATCTAATTTGATACCTTTTTTAATTCCTGGACCACTGATTATAAAAGGTATAGAAACTGAATAATTGCCAAATTTAGTAGAGGGGAGATAATATGCATGAGCTCCGAAAAAAGATCGAGCCATATCCACTTCTGGTCTATTATACTCGCTTTTAGTCATACTACTTGCATCGAGCTTTCCTAAGTTCCCATCGAATATTCCATAAGGAGGTTTAAGAAAATATACAACATCTCCAATTCTCTCTCCATTCAGTCCTAGATAACCTGCTTCTTCTTTTCTTAAAGCTAACTCGATAATTCGTTCGTTAGTATTAGGATCCTTTAAATTATATAGAGTTTCAATTATTAAATCCCTTATTTCTTCATATTCTGAGCTCTTTACAATTCCATGTAAGTCTCTTCCCTTAAGGTTAACCCAAACAAATGGAGGTTCCATATAGGGAAAGGCAGTCGACTTGTTCCAATCTATAACATATTTTTTCTCAAATTCATTCCAATTGTATTTTGTCAAGCCAGATTTCATAAAATATAACGGGATGTTAACTATCTTCCAAATTGGTACTGCACCATGATCCGAAATAAAAACAACAATCGTATCTTTTCCCACACAAGAATTTATTAGGTTTCCGACTAACTCATCGACTATTTTATACGCTGTTTCTACATTGTTAAAAGTCTTCTTAGCTTTTTCTTCGGTATAAAGTGGTGATTCCTTATGCAGATAAGCAAGGGAATCATGATTAACACTATCTAAAGGATGATAATGAAAATAACATACCTCCCAATTTAAGTATCGTTTTGCATATTTAATCGCTTCAGCGAGCATCAAACTTTCATTTCGTGCCGAAATCAAATAAGAACTTATCTCTTCATTAATCATAAATTCAACGTCATGTTCTTGAGGAAAATCATACTCAAACACATTCTTAATTAATTTCTCTCCGAAAGACTCAGGATTTGTCCAACCTTTTGTATTATAAACAGCTGAACGTTTTAATGTAATAGTTTCATCATTTAGATCGATGATCTTAATTCTATAAAGGCATGGCAAAAATCCATTTGTTGTATTAATATTTACCTTAAACCAACTACTCCATTCCATTTCTTTAATAATTTGTTGTACTTCATTTACTTTTAATAATATCTTGCCACCAATATTACTAGAAACATAAACCTCTTGTGTAAGTGGGTTAAGAATATTTTTGCCTTTAATAATGATATCTATTTTTAAATTATCCCCATCGTCGATTATTCTTATGGAATCGTTTTTGGATTTTTTATTGAATTTATAAGATTTTGAGGGTGTAATCATTCTCTGATATGATTCAGGCACCATCCAAGTAAACAAACTCATAACTCCTTTTTTAAAACTGCCTGGCCATCCAGAAGGATAATTTATTACAAAAGGTATTAAATTCCTTCTTTCCGCAACATCCCATATAAATTCTGCTTGACAATATCGAGATAATTGAGTTCTTGATCTTAATCTTGCCCCTAAATCAAGAGGTTCATCTCGTAAGTGCATATAGAAACTTGTAACTCCATGCGATGCGGTTGTAGCTCCTGTAGCGATGGTGGTCCAATTAGTTGGTGTATCACAAGGAGCAGAGGAGTATCCTTCTGCTAATACACCATTTTCACATAAGTTTGCGATGTTCGGAATCGCTTTCTGCTCAAGAAACCTATTAATTAAATAAGGAATTGCCTGATCAATGCCAATTAATAAAAGCTTTTTACCACCGGGATTCATATTCCTTATTTTTTTAATATGATTTTAATTTATTACTAATGATAAAACAATTTTAAATTAGACCAAATCATATATGAAGATGTAATAAGCATTTTGTGAAATCAATCATGATACCTATTGAAATGGAAGCTTTTCTTAAGGCTCACCTCCCTGAAGCAACTTTATTAACCCGTCTTAAAAAAGAAGATGGTAAATGTTATTTGGAATTTAGTAGTCTAGATGTGCATCTCTTACAGCGATTGAACGTAACAGTCGATGAAATAGGTCCTCAGCTTGTAGCATGTGTATGGGATGAAAAATCAGAGTTAGAAATCGGGGGATATTTAATTGTTGATAATTTATCTATGGGACAACCCTCGATGGGCGGAATTAGATGCCTTCCTGATATCAAACCTTCAGATATCTATAATCTTGCACGGGGGATGACTTTAAAAAACGCTGCTGCGAATCTTCCTTATGGTGGTGGAAAATCAGGAATAATAGCTAAAAGAAATTTACCTGATAATATTCATGAAGAAATTGTAAGAGGATTCGCACAATTAATTCGTAGATATAAAGAAATTTATGTTCCCGGACCAGATGTTGGTACTAATGACGCTGATATGAAATTAATTGCGATCGAAAATGGTCTTGATAGTGCTGTTTCTAAACCAGCAGATATGGGCGGAAATCGTATTGATGAACTCGGAGCTGCTGCCGGAGGAGTAATCATAGCGTTACAAACATTATTGGAAATATTTCCACGTATGAGAGTACTACCACAATTTGAAAATTTAGAAATTCCAGCTCACCAAGATTTAACGGTTATCATACAAGGATTTGGTGCTGTAGGCGCTCACGCAACTAGAATTTTAAAAGAGAGAATACCTGAAGCTTTAGTAATAGGTATAAGTGACTTAGAGGGTTATCTTCATAATCCATCTGGTCTTCCAACTGAAGAATTGTTTAGGTTTTGGGAAAATAAAAAAATAGCAACAAAAACATATTTCGAAAAGAGTATAGTATCTGAAGGATTCAAACATCCCACAAAGTTTTCTACGAACGCAAATGACCTGCTCCGCGAAAATGCATTTTGCTTTGTTCCTGCGGCACCTATATTTAATTATTTAGGTGTAAGACCGTCAGATAATGCATCTATGTTAGTTGATCATATGGGCAATTGGAACGTAATTATTGAAGGAGCAAATACTTATTCTCCGGATCCAAATAGAAAAGCTGCTAGAACACGTATGGAACAAATTGTCTATCGTGAAAAGGGAGTAATGATAGCTAACGATTATTTAGTTAATTCAGGCGGAGTAATTTTCGCAGCTCAAGAACATATTATTAAATCACCAGAGGAACTTCAATTTCCCGAGGAAATTCTTGGAAATAAAGAAGCAGTTGAAAAATGGTTAACTGATAATTCAGCTAAGTTCAAAAAGCTTTCTAAAAAACGCTTAGAAGCAGGTGAGGTATATCGTGAGGGTGTAATACGCCATAATATGATTGAATTGATTGATATTTTAACTACACACCCAGATATTTTACCATCTCAAGCTGCTGAAAGGATAAGTCTTCAACGGCTTAAAGCCAAAGAAAGTGAACTTACAGCTAAGGATATAATGATTTCAATACCCATGATAGATTCAAGTAGTTCAATTCAGGATGCTGCTAAATCCATGATAGATAATAATAGTGGAATAATTGCTGTCATTTCAGATGAAAAATTAGTTGGTGTCGTTACAGATTGGGATGTAACAAAAGCTTCTGCCGAAGGTTTTTGTGATGGAATTGTCACAAAAATTATGACAAAACAAGTAATCACCGCCTCTCCGGATTTTAATATTTTAGACATTGTAAGGGAATTTGAACAATATCAAATCTCAGCAATGCCAGTTGTTCAAGATGGAAAGGTGTTAGGAAAAATCAGTTCAGATTTGATTACTCAACATTATGTTTTAAATTTTCTGCAAGATACAGGGAATCGCTAAGGTTCTAAAAGTCAATAGAATTTTAATAATTTATAGAGTGTATCCCTTTGAACAGGTCTTTTACCTGCCGCTTTGATAATAGATATCATCTCATCAGGAGTTAAATATTCTCCAAATTCGGCTCCCGCACTTTTTGATATATTTTCTTCCATTAATGTCCCAGAAAAATCGTTCACTCCATAATTAAGAGAAACTTGAGCAAATTTAGGACCTAACTTTACCCAGGAACACTGGATATTATCAATATAATTATTGAAAAATATTCTCGCTACTGAGAAAAGTTTTAAATCTGCCATGCCATAACTTGGTTTTAGGGGGAATTCGGTTAACTTAGATAAAAGTGGATTTTCACTAACGAAAGGTAGTGGAACAAATTCGGTAAAACCTGAAGTTTCCTTCTGAATATTCCTTATCACTTCAATGTGTTCTATTCTGTCCTGTAAATCTTCAATGTGCCCATACATCATAGTCGAAGTTGTAGGAATACCCAATTCATGTGCTGATTTTATCACATCAATCCATTGAGAGGTTGTAATTTTATTTGGACAAATAACTCTTCTGATATTCTCTACTAAGATTTCAGCAGCAGTTCCCGGCATAGAATCTAAACCGGCTTTTTTTAATTCCTTTAAGACATTTTTAATCGATGTCCCGTATAATTTTGCCATATGAAACACTTCTTGAGGAGAAAAAGCGTGACTATGGATGTTTGAATCAATTTCCTTTACAGTTTTCAGAATTTCGACATAATAATCAAAATCTAGCTCTGGATTTATCCCTCCTTGGATGCATACCTCTGTGCATTCTGCATTCTTAGCTTCAATGATATCCTCTCTTATATCTTCAATAGTTTTTAAGAAACTCTCTTTGTTTTTATTTGAAACACTAAAGGAGCAGAATTTACATCCTTGATAACAAATGTTTGTAAAATTTATATTGCGATTAACAACAAAGGTTACGATGTTATTTTTCTTCTCAATACAAATTTGATCGGCAACTTGTTGTAGTCTTGCGAAATTTTTCCCCGTAAGCTTCATAAGAATTAAAGCTTCTGCTGGACTAATTTCAACGGATTCCTCAGCTTTTCTAAGAATATTTTTTACTTCTGACATTTTGATTAATATTATCTATCGTTTTTTTAATATTTACTGAACAAAACTCTTCCTTATTTATATATTTCTCATAGATAGGAAGCCGCTCCCTAAGTTCATATCCATTGCTAATACATATTTTTGCTAGGATATCAATTGCTGGCCAGTTATGGTGTGGGTTAATATAATCTAAAGTAAAAGGAGACACTCCCCCAAAATCATTAACTCCCATCTCCAAAGCTTCTTTTTCGTAATTTTGGATTAGATTAGGGGGAACTTGAATAGCAATATCATTTCCAAATATTAATTTTGCAATCCCCGCAATTTTGAGAGTTTCTTTAATAGTGAAAACCTCTTTAGGACGATAGAGTATACCCTCTTTAGTTGTGAAATTTTGTATGATGACTTCTTGAATATGACTATATTTTTGATGTAATTCTTTAATTAAAAGAAGATCCTCAATTCGATCTTTAAATTTTTCCCCGATTCCTAATAACAAACCTGTTGTAAAGGGGATCTTTAACTTTCCTGCGTTTTCAATGTGGTTAATTCTGTTTTCTGGTGTTTTACTAAGCGAATATTCGTGAACACCACCTGGATTAGAAAGAGATTCACACGTACTTTCAATCATTAATCCCATACTGGCATTAAAATCCTTTAAATATTTTAATTGATCAAACGAGAGCACACCTATATTTGTATGAGGTAAAAGATTTGATTTTAACAACCGTTCGCTTAAAGATTTTACAAACTGATTGAAACTACTATAATTTCTTTTTTCCAATTCTTTCTGAACAATTTCGAACTTATCAGGAGCTTCCCCAGACATTATCAATGCTTCAGTGCATCGATTTCCTATAGCAGCTTGGATAAACTTATTAATTTTATCCTCTTCAATTAATACAACATTTTGTTCTGAATTTCCTTTAGATACAGTTTGATTATAGAAGCAGTACCCACATTGATTCTGACAATAATTAGAGAGAGAAAGAGTAAAATTCCTTGAAAATGTAATTACTTTTTGTTCTTCTTTTGGTAATTCTGTTCTAATGAGATCAACTTCTTCCTTTAACTTTTTAATAGAAATCTTTTCCAAATCTTCTATTT
>JAEOTS010000131.1 GCA_016839745.1 Promethearchaeota archaeon | reverse complement strand
GTATTGTGAAGAATAATTTCTGTTAAAGCTCCATGAGCAGTTGCTTCACTTAGTCTTAATCCCAAATCAATTAACGCAGTACTAGAGGCAGAAGTTGCATCTGCGTCAAGTTCAGATGAAGCAGCAGAAGCGACTTTCATACCTACCCTAGATAATACCGCTAAATTTTCTAAATCAGTTCTGTCTTCTTCGAATCTTAAAATTTTCATCATATTATCTCGTATACCTTGCACAAGGGACGACATATCAAATCAGTTTCCTTTTTGGATTAAAGATTATTAAAAATCGTTAATTTTTATATTCTTTTAATTTATATCATAAAATCTAGATTAATATATTTTATCATAATTCCTTATACGAAATCATTTAAATTCTTCTGCGTAGAGGGAGTATTATCGATTTTGTCGAAGGAATATCCGGAGGTATCAGTAATTATTCGTTTAATCTCTTCTACTACCTCTTCCGAAATTAAATTATTTGTATCGAGTGTAAATACTTTTTTAGTTTGATTTTCAGAAAAAAGAAACTGATTATAGTAGGAGAGTATTTCTAGCAAATATTTTTTATCGTCTTCGTTCCATTCTCTTCTAATTTTATCAATAGAGCCTCTTTGAATAATTCTTTTTAATATCGTATCCGGTTGAGCTGTAAGATATATGATATAATCTTCTTTCCACTTTACCGATTTATACATGTCAAGGATAAGATTATAGTCCTTTTCTTTAAGATAAAGGCTTTTTGAATAGACTAAGACGCAGATAGGCGTTCTATCTAAAATTATCACTCTACCATTATAGATATTGTCAAAATTTGTAATATTTTTATTTCTCTTTATTAATTGTTGAAGAAAGTGAATTTCGCTACGGAAAGCAATCTGTTTATTTTCAGATCCAAAAGGAAAAGGAGGAATTTTTTTGTATCGTTCGGGAAAAAATTTAAATTTACTATTTTCTCCTAAAAAATTCTTTAAATGATTAAATATGGTCGTTTTACCAACTCCATGTGCTCCAGCAATAGATATAATGATGTTGTCTTTGCTTCCCTTATTGGTATAATACTTTTTACCCAATATCTCTTTCTCCACGCTGTTTAAATCGTATCGTATTTAAAAGAACATATGTTGCTAATAATACCACTAGAGATATTTGATTTTTCTTATTATTAAATTTATATATTAAATGATAATGAAAATTAATCTAAAAATTAGAAATATACAATTAAGATAATTAAGAAAATGTTATAGGCTAAATTGGCTATGATTGTACTTAGTAGATTCTTATTAATTTCATAAATGATACCTAAAAATAGGAAGACCATGATATTAGGAATAAAGAAATAGATTCCGATAGGCAGCGTAAAAAAGAGGAAAAGAGCCGAATAAATCACAGCGACTACGAGAACTGCTGAAGTTCTACCGAGGAAATCATTATCAAAGTATGCTTTTAGAGTGTTATGTAAGACGCCTCTAAAAGCGATTTCGATTGAAATTACTGATAAACTCATAACTGCTATAAGTAATACTATAAGAATTAAATCTGTATTTCGAAGAATTAGATATTCCTCTTCTAAATAAGCATTAATGTCGAAAAAATTGATACCCGAATTGTACATAAAGGTGATTATTGTAGATGAAAAGTTGTCGATTAATATCAACCCTGCACTTCCAATAATTCCAATAATCAAAGCAATTATAACATATCTGTTTTTTAGCGTTAAACCTAATTTTTGGATTTTGTGTTTTTTTGAAAGAATGTAATACAGGGGATACACGCCAAAAATAATTTCTGGAATTTGACTTAAGAAAAATGTTGTGATGTTCAATTCCATTAAATCTGTCGATTCTAACTGTAAAGTTAATATCATAGTTAAAATTAACCGAATCGTAACATACACCATTAAGGAGTTACCGAAAACACTTATTCCTTCCCTAAAATTCCATTCGGTTCGTTTTAAGATAAATTTTTGTTCTGGTACTAGCTTTTTATTTCTAAAAACATAACCAGTTTTTCTTTGAGGCTCTTTATCTTGATCAACACCTTTTTGTTCGGGGATTTTTTCTAATTTGGTATCACATATAGGACATTGCTCTAATATCGAGGAACTTATTATAGACCCACATCCCGAACATTTTCGGGATAGTTTTTTCTTTTCTTTTGTTTCTAGTGTTGATATTTGTTTCTTGAGACTATCTTCACCCGGTTTTATTTTTATCACTAATTTTCCACATTTAGGATTAGGGCAATATGCTGTATTTTCTTCGATTGTAGTGCCACAATACACGCAAAATTTAGTTATTCGCTGTTTTTCATTCTCATTTGACATTATTCTCAATATATATGTAATTTTATTCTGGTAATGCGTACTTAGTTTAATATATAAAATTAGAAATTATATATTTTATTGTTATTTAATACAAACAAAATGATATATTAACATTTAACAAATTGTGGAATAAGAAATAGGCTCTCTTTTTTTTTACTGGGAATTCACTTTTCTATATTTCTTAATTGTTTTAGTTCTTGAGTAGAGCTCCATTAATATCAAATTATGATAAAAGGAAATCGAATCAAAATATCCTTCTCCTAAATCAGATTGATTAGCGTGTACTAAAGCAAGTTGAGCGTTCAACGCAGATTTCATGAGTAATTCTATTCCCTTATAAATCAAATTTGGGCTCCACATCCCACGATCATAATTAGCCCACCAGGTTGTATCAGAACAAATAGCTCTATCATAAAACCATCTAGCGGTATTATAATGTCTCTCTATTTCCCAGTCAAATGTCAAATCTATATTTTCTATTAAGTTCATTAAATTGTTTAAGCTCCTCATAATTTTCCAAAAGAGCGAATGAATACGATTATCAGGATGGTTCCATAAAGGATATGGAATATTTAACTTCATATCGTCATAAGTGGTACTCCAACTCGATTCTTTTGGGATTATTTTTTCATTATGAATAGGAAAATGTTTATTTAAATTAGAAATAAACTCTATTTCTATTTCCTTTCGATTGTTAATAAGCTCAAAAGTTTTGCTTAAAAATATCCTCTCAAATTTCTTTACGTGATGCCCAAAAGTTTCTGAATCCATTGCTGTTATGCAGAATTTATCCTCATTTTTTTCATGTTTTCCGTTGTTAAAATTTACCTCTAATTGTTCGACAAATTCTTTTGCTGTTATGTCGTTGAAAGCAATTTTATTGCTTAAAATATCATCTCTAAAGAATAACATTAAACCATTCGGGGAAGAATAGATTTGATCGTTAGGCCATTCGATAGGACAAGCTATACCGCTCATCATTACCCATTTATACCCCTTTGCGCGAATAAACTTTGCAACTTGAGAGCTGATTGACATTTCAGGAGGGAAAAATCCCAATCTTTTCCATTGTTGAAATTCTTTTCTAATAGTTTGTTCATTTATTTTTATCTGATGTTCAGCTTCATTTTGTGGAATAAGTGGAAGGATAGGATGGAATTTTGCGGTCCCAACAATCTCAATTTTATTATCAAACACCAGATTTTTTATTAATTCTATGGTATCGTATAGATCAAATTCTTCTAACATTTCTATTAGAACAGCATTAATGTTTAGACTAATTTTAACATTGTCGTGCTCATCTAGCATTCTAAATAATGGTTTATAGCATTCTTTATCTATCTGTCGTAATACCTCGCTATCTTGAAAACTAGGTTGATACATATGTAATAACGGAGCCCAATATATCATTTTATTATTCAACTTTTAACGATTTTATTATAATCATCAAGTACAAATTTATAATTCTTAGCTAGTTCTTTTTAATTAACTTTAAAGCCTTCTGACGGGAGATACAAGACGAACATTTGCCACAAGGCTCTTCAAAATCTCCGTAGCAACTCCAAGTAACATCAATAGGAACTTTTAATTCACTCGCTAATTCAAACACTTCCTCCTTTGTTTTGTTAGATAGGGGCATTATAAATTCTATAGCTTGTAAATCTTTATCATGTTTAGAGATTTCAATTATCTTTTCTAACGATTTAAAAAAAGATAAACCAACATCCGAAAATTTATTGATATCATCTTGAATGTGTCCACCAATAATAATATTACACCCATAAACTTTAGCAAAATATGCAGCAATAGAGTAAAATATTAAATTCTTTAGAGGTATGAAACCTTCAGGAGCATTTTCAGCCGAAGGAATTGGGTAACCCTCGAACCTTAAATCTACAGCCCCCATTATATAAGGTACCGATACTTCAACTAAAGGAACCTCTGTTAATTCGACAAGTTTTTTAGTAGCCTCTATTTCTTTTTTTGGCCTCCACTTGTAGTTCATAGCTAATGCAATTATATCGTAATTTTTACTCAAAGCCCAAAATAGAGCTGTTGCCGAGTCGATACCTCCGGACAACATTAATACAGCTTTGTTTTGTTGATCTATATTGTTGGATGTTAATTTTAATTTCACGGCTTTCTTAATTGCGTCTTCGACTAGAGATAGTTTGAACCCTAATGCTTCTGCAGCTATTTTACCATCAGCAATGATATCACATTTCATTACATCTACCATTTCTTTACATATTTCTAGCTTTGCAGGTGCAGAATCATAAGAGATATATTCATAAACAGGAGGAGGAATATTCAAACCTATAGCCTTTATGGAATGCCACACCATCTCTATTATACGTTTCATATTTAGGGTTTGCAAACCTACTAAGTCATATATTTTATTATTTTCCCCTTTTCCCAGAGAGGCATTTAAAAATGCAGTTACTGCATCTTCTACATAAATAGGTTGCATTGGTATTTCACCATCGCCAGCAATGTATACTTTACCATCATAGATTTGTTCAATGAGATCTGGTATTAACTCATCATTTGAACCAAGAATATACGACGGTCGAAAAATAATGTAAGCAACCTTACTTTTAATTAATAATTCTTCTGCTTTGTTTTTAGAATAGAAGTAATTATTATTCGCCCAGTCTTTTTCGCCGAATTTATCCACCCCAAGGCCAGAGGGATAAACTATTCTCGAAACCCCAACATTTTCTGCTGCGGTAATGATTTTTTTTAACCCGTTGATATTAACTTCTTCAAATAGAGCTCTACTTCCACAAACAATGTTAGCAAAATGGATGACGGCATTACATCCTTTAAAGGCATCCTCTAAGGCTTCTACTTCAAAGTTTTTAACTAAAAAAGCTTTAACTCCATTCTTTTTAACAGATTTAATTACTTCACTCCTTCGGACAATAGCGTTTACTGAAATATCTCTCTCTAACGCTAGTTTAATCGTTTGCATTCCAAGATATCCATTTGCACCTGTAACTGCAATTTTTATTTTTTCTGACATTCCTTTGATTATTATTTCTGGAATAAATTTATATTTAGAGGATATAAATTAAAAAATAGTGAATAATCTAAAACATAAATTTTATGATTTTTAAGGGTAAAATATATAAATTTTAAAAAGAAATTGAAAGCAGAATTCTATGAGTTATAAAGCTATAGTTAATGCAACTCAAGTAAAGTTTAGTGCCTCCCATTTTTTAAAAGAGCCCTTTCAGTGCTCAAAGCTTCATGGACATAATTATTATGTATCTGTAGAAGTAGAGGCTCCACTAGACGAGAATTATTTTGTTGTAGATTTCATTGAATTAAAAGAAAAAATAAAAACTATAGCAGAGACTTTAGATCATCGTGTTTTGATTCCTAAATTGTCTCGCGATCTAACAATTTCAGAAACTTTAGAATCAATCGAAGTTGTAACTAATACTAATAAGCGTTATGTTTTTCCTAAAACGGATGTGAAGCTATTGCCATTACCAGAAACAACTAGTGAACTTTTAGCAAAGTATGTTCACGATAAGTTAAAAGAGATCTATTCTGATAAAAAAATTACAGTAAAACTTGAAGAATCAAAAAGCACTACTGCTGTTTATAAAGGTGATTAGAAATATTAGTACAGTTTATTTTTCAACAATAGTTTCATCAATTTTTGTACCAAAATGAGTTGCGCCAGGACCGATGTGGACTAAAACTTCGTCTCCAACCTTAATATCTACAATGGAAACAGGATCACCATCAGAGTTAACTAATCGAATCGTTTCTGCATTTTGCCCGATATAATTTATTTTAACTTTTTTACCTTGCTTATCAATTTCTAATTCTAATCTTAGCATAGGGCGCGTCTCAATCTTAACTCTACCTACTGTGATATTTCGCGCCTCACCATTAGTTTTTACAACAATAACTCGATCTCCCCCTTTTAATTCGCTTAAATATTTCGTTTGATATATTTCATCTTTAGTATCGCTTGGAACTAAAATATATGCGGAAACATCCCCTGCATTAACTCTGAAAGGTCTTGAGGAAACAAATTGAGTTTCGAATACCTCAGCATGCACTAAAGCAAATCCTTTTGCAGTGCTTCCAATAAGCATCCCCTCACCATAACTTAATAATGAAGTAGTATCAACACACACTCTTTCGCTTTCGGGAATATTTTGTATATCGATAACTTTTGCTCTTGCTAAATCAATATCGTATCCACTTACCAACAATTTCTTCAATTTAATGATGTCATCGACTTCTATTGGAGTAATTAATACTCCATCTGTGCCGATTTCAAGGGTTTTTAACATTAATTCCGCTTCTTTTAAGTTCTCAACCGAGGCAATTAGTTCTGTATCATTAGTATGCATTTTTGCAATAAGATTCTCAAAGGGTATAATTTTCCAATCTTTTGCTGATACAATTATAAAATCAACTTCGTTAATTTTTGAAAGCTCTATCACTTTTTGTTCATCCGCTTTGGTCGTTAATTCTAAAATAATTCCTCTTTTTGCTTCAAATTTGATAATGCTTTTGAGATTTTCAAGATTTTTAAATATTAAATTTTTAACAGGCAGTTCGGTATCTTTAGTAAAAGTATTAATACGTTCAATATTTTTTAACTCGGGATAAGTCTCTTTAGAGAGCAAAATATTAAGGAGATTCATGTTCAAAGCTTCTTGTATTAAAGCTTTAAAATTATCTGTTTTTTTCTCGAAATTTAAAATTATTTTTTTCATTTTAGAATCATCAAAGTTTGGACTCTGAAAGTTTTATTGATAAGAATCATTATACTAAATTAAATTCTATCAAATTTTTAAGTAAATAAAATCATAATAATTATAAAAGAGACATCATAAAATTTCGAGTGATTAGAAAGTGTGTGCGAAATTAAAAGGAAAACTTTTTCCTAGGAAAAATAAAGAAAAAGAGGAGCTTGTAATTAAAGCAAAGGCTCACATTAGAAAAATCGCGTTAGCAAATAAAACATATAATAAAAGAGCAGAGATTGCAAGAAAGAACGCTAAAATAGCAATAAAGAGAGGAGAGAGAAACAGAGCTAAAAACTATCTTATTCAACATAAACAGTATCAGATGAAGGTAGATCGCGCGAACAACATTAGGGCTAAGATAGAACGCCAGATCGAAGCAATTGATGAAGGCCGTATGATTTCAATGACAGGAGATTTAATGGGCGGAATTAGAGATGAATTACAAGATATCGCTAGTAAAGCCGCTCCCACTAAGATCGCTGAAATTGCAGAAGATTCAGAAGAATATGTTGCAGAAATAGAAGAGTCTGCTGAAATTCTTGCGGGAGATCCAGAAATTGATTTAGCAATTGATGTAACTGACGAATTAAACCAACTTGAGACGGAAATGCTTTTAGAACAAGGCGGACAAATGCCAGAAGTACCGGATGATGAACTTGCCTACATTTCAGAGTTTGACGAGATAGAAGAAGAACCTGAAATAAGAACAAAAGCAAAACTAGAAGACGAGATAGATAAATTAAGAAAAGAGTTAGAAGGTAGCTAATATTTTCAGACTGGATGAACAGTATAGAGAGGTTTTAAGTGTAATATCTTTTTCTATCAAATTCTTTAGCTGAACTTCTTAAAAATTCTTCATCTTCCATGTCAGAGTCTAGGGCTTCTATGTTTTTTTCAATTATGTATATTTCCTTTTGTAAATTCTTAAAATTTTTAAAATAATCAATTTCAGAAATATCTCCGGATTCAAATTTAGAGTCCAATGCTTTTAAAGTTTCCTCTAGACTATATTTCTCTTTATCCAAGTCAAACATTTTCTTGCGTCTTGTTTTACTTTGTTTCTTTGAATGATAGCTAGAGCTTTCGCCTGGATGATTAGAACCATAATCACGGCTAAATAATTCCGAAAGGTGATTCCTTGAATATTCTCGGTAATGCGGCATATTTCTATCTTTTTGTTTATAGTTATAATAAGCAGGATCGGTTAAAAAGTCATTAGAGTTATGTATTCCATTTAGAGGAGGGAAGGATTTATCATGTCTCTGTAGTTGTTCCAATTTTCTCATCAGCAGGTTTTTTTCATCGATGTCAGAGATATTATTGCCAAAACCACTATTAAATCGTTTAGGCTCATAGTTCTGAATCCTGTTGGTTTCGTAAAAATTTTGTAAGAAAAAGTCATTTTGGTTATAATTGGGAGGTAAATATTGTCTCATTGCGTTACCGTAATAATTTAAATCGTCAGGAGTTTGGATTTGACCCATCCTTGGATTAGGAATTCTCATGTTATTTTGATAAAGCATTGGATTCTCGGGTGTGTATTTATAGTTTTGATAAAGAGGAAAGGGAATATTATTATTGTAAGGATTCATAATTTGGCTTTGAGTCTGGAATGGAGTTCTATTAGGCAAGTTATTCTGATTTTGGTTGATCAACGATGATGCGACATTAAACTCAGCCATTTTATTATTCGAATTAATATTATTATATTGGCATTTTAAACTAAAGAAGGAATTTATAGCTTCTTCAATATAGTTTGAGATATCACTCAAATCGATTTCGATATTATATAGTTTCTTAGCAGCCAATTTATCATAAATAATAGTCTCATCAAAACTTCTGGCGAGTAAGAGATAATCTAATACTCTCGATATAGAATTTGGGGGAAGCGTAAATTCATATCTCCCATAAGGGAATTCAATATAAAGTTTTTTAAACAATTTCCCTCTTATTTGGACTTTCGTTAAATCCTTTACAGGTGCTTTAAAAATACCTTCTTGCTTTTTCTTTCGCTTTCCGTGTTCATGGACAAAAGATAAGTCAAAATTGGTTATAAAAAGAATTCCTTTATTTTTTTTGTATTTGTCCTGCGTATTAAGTCCATTAGCTAATTTAGCGTATATTGCATAAACTGGCTTTTCTTCTTCTGCCAAATTGAGGAATTTAATATAGTTTTTGAAATAAAAAGTAATCTTGTCGATGAAAACTAAATTCTTTGAAATATTTACTATGCTAGTATCTATGGTATTTACATTATTCTCAATAAAATCCTTTATTGAATTATAGCTTCTGTTCAAGTTCTCAAGAATGTCTTCAATAATTCGTATATTAGAATTCTGCTGAGTGTAGATATCAAAAAAATATTCTTTGTTGATTGATAAGTGCTGGACAAAATTGCGAATCTTCTCAATAAGAGTTTCCTTTGCGTAGATAAATAATTTAAAGAGGGCTAATAAATCTAATTCCATAGTAGGATAATGAAAACATTTAACAGGTGGAGCTCTTGCATCTAGAATTTTTTGTTTTAACGTATATAGAGCGTTTAGTAAATCTCTTAACGGATCTATAAATGATCTTGAATTTTTGATTAATTCCATAAATATTTTTTCTAGGTCTTCTTTTTTCTCATAGATGTTTATTATTTGATGAGAGTGACACTTAGGGCAAGATTTTAAGAGTTGATTAGATCTGACTATATTTTCTGCTCCGCAATCTTTGCAAGCTCTCTTATTACCAGATTCTGGGACGATTATATTTTTAGAATTACAATCTTGACAAAGATAAGAATCAATTTTTTCTTCATGTAAACAATCAGAACAACAACTGGTTCCACATTCCTCACAATAATAAGCCAATTTTACATTTCGCTGGCAGAACCGGCAGATTTGGAAGTGTTGCTCCGACATATTTACTTTTTAACCCGATTTTATTAAAATTAAAAATAACACAATTTTTGATCGCTTTATCAACAGAAATAGATGAAAATTTACTTCAAAAATAAGTATGTTATTGAAATATTACCTAAGAAGTCCTTGAAATTTGTAGGAACAACATTAAAAAAATAGTTATTTTATAATTTTCACTTTAGTTCCCAGTGCTTGACCCGGTACACCAGCTTTTTTGAAATGGGCTCTAATAGCACCGTTGTTGCCATGAGCACGCGTTATTGTTCCTTTCAATTCTTTTCCTGTAGAACTTATCCATACTACGGTTCTACCTATTAATTTATTTGCTTCTTTTCTATTCTTAATATTGGGAAAAACAATTATACAGTGCTTTGGGTGTAGAGTGTGGCGGCCTTGTTTATAATTGGAAATCGTGCCTACCATACCTAATATACCTAATTTATTCAGTGACATCTAGATTGACTCTTTTCAAATTCAATTTAACTTAAGGAATTATGGTATAAAATACTTAAAAAAATAAAAATTTTCCTAAAAGAACAAAAGAAATTATTAATTTTAAAAAAAGAAAACATTTTTGAAATTCTTTGCTTTAATATAGGTAAATGAATGTTGCGTTTGGTAAGATAAAAATTACACCAAAGGATTACATAGGTAAACCTATGGCGGGTTATGCTCGTAAAGATCCTTGCTTAGGAAAGTTAGATGATATTCATGCTTATGGTGTATTGATAACCCAAAATAATAAAAATACTAACTTACTTGTGATTTCAGTTGATATTTTAAAATTACCCCTTTCAATTGTAGAATATATAAAAAAGAAACTGATTTCGGAATATAAGCCTTTAAAATCAAATGCAATAGTAATACATGCTACTCACACCCATTCTTCATTTGATCTTACAGGAGAATTTTACTTTCCTGGTGGAACATCGGCTTTTATAAAAGGAGTTATGTTTGCTGATAATAAAAACGATGATTTTATTGTTTGGATGACTGATAGAATAGTAAGAATGGTAAAGAAATTATTTAAGGATTTAGAGCCATGTAAAATCGCTTGGAAAAAAGAAAAATTTAATCCTGATATAGTTCTTAATCGAAGATGGCCTACGAGAAAAGTTTTACCAGATTTAGGAATTATATCTTTTAAAAGAATAGTAGATAATAGCTTGATTGGTATCATTATAAATTACGCTTGCCATCCAACTACTTTATCTTTTCAGAATAATAAATTATCTGCCGATTTCCCTGGAAGAGTAATTTCTAAAATAGATGAATTAACTAATAATAAAATTAAATCAATTTATTTCAATGGTCCTTCCGGAGATTTGAATCCTATAACGACATCTGGGACAAATTTGGACAAAATTGACAAGGATAAAACTCTTTCTTATGACCAGCTGGGAACTTATGAGCATACAAAAAAAATTGGGTATACTATTGGTGAAGAAGCCTTAAAATTAGCAAATTCTATTCCTGAAGAAAATTACTATACCAATATGGATGTTGATGTATATACACGGAGATTTTTAATTCCTCAGAAAGATGCTAAATACTACTCAAAGGTATGGTTCTCAAATAAATTAAAGTGGTTGATAAAGAAATACTTCTTGTTTAAAATAGCTAAATTTGATGAGAAGTATGTTAATTTCCCATTCTTCACAATCGAACGGAAACATTTAAAGAATTATGGAAAAACTTTAGTTCAATTTATAAAATTTACAGCATCGGATGGTAATACTTACGGTTTAGTAACGATACCAGGTGAATTATTTGAAGAAATGGGAAGAAATATAATACAAGAAGCTCCAACTTCAGAAGAGAATACAATAATTTTCCAAAATTCTCAAGATTGGATAGGTTACTTATTTCCCTTAGAAATGTATATAAATGAGGGTGGGTATGAACCGTTTATGTGTTTTAGTCCTCTATGTGGCGCCTATATAGAAACTGGCACAAAAAAGTTTCTAAATGAAATAAAGTAGAAAATACAAGTGGTTTTAATAATTCTTAAGATAAATCCTTAAATATTATTAATTTTTGCTTCTATTGACCCACACAATAGATTGATTTAAATAACCTTTAATAAAAGTAATATTTTATGACTTTAAATAGATAATAATAATAAATAATATCTTGAGCTTTTTCTTTATAAGTTAAGTTCGATGCAAAAAGGACCTATTTTGATGGAAAATAAGAAAAGAGTGTGGATTTTTTCATTTGAGTATGCTGGTGTAGCTAAAGTAGGAGGTTTAGGGGAAGTTCCTGCTAATCAGGCTAAACATTTAGCTGAGGAGTTCGATATTACTGTACTTATGCCCTCTCATGGCCAAATTGAAGGTTTAAAAAGTAAATATAAATTGGAAAAGTTACCATTTAAGTGCGTTGGTCAAATTAATCCATCCTTATTTGGATCGGAGCAATCAGAAGCGAATTGTGATATCAGATTTTATAGGTTTAAAATAGAAAATGTGAATATTATATTGCTTTCTGGAGAAAATTCATTCACATCTAAATATTTGGATGATATAACGGTTTATAATCCTACTACAATAAGGGGGAAAATTGCACTTTTCAGTTTAGGGGTTCGCTGCTTAGTAAGTCATTTTATAGAAAATTACAAAGAAAAGTTACCAGAAGTTGTACATCTTCACGATTATCACGTAGTTTTGGGCTATTTAGGTATGAAGCAAGCTTTAGCTAAGAAAGGGTTAGAAATTACTTCAATATTAACTATACATTTATTAACTTGGCCGAGATTTGAATATGAATTTTATAGAATAAGTGGTATAGATGATACACCCGTTAAGGTTTTGATGAGTGATGGGTTTAAGATGTTGAACTTAAGGGATATATTTCTATTATCTCAAGAAAGCGACGGATACACAACAGATAATCATATACCTTCAGTTGAAAAAATTGGAGCAATTATCTCAGATTTAGTAACCACGGTTAGTCAATCGTATTTAATGTCAGATATTATTCCAAATTGTGGTAATCAGTTGATTAAATTTAAAGCCGATTTTATTTGGGATGGGTGTGATTGGGATTATTTCGATATTTTTGATAAAGTAGTAGCCATTCATGGAGCAGAAATTATTGAAATTTTAAAATTATCTTATTGGAATGAGATAAATGAAGCACGTATGAAGGAATTCCTTTTAAAATATAAAATAGGGAACCTTAGTCAAAGTCCATTAATTAATTCTCCAAATGTTCTAAATGCGATAAACCTAATTTCAAATGGAAATCCTTTTATTAAAAACGGAAATATCAAAGCATTTTCAGATTCAGGGCCTTTAATTCTTACTACAGGAAGAATATCCCCACAAAAAGGTTTTGACACTATTTTTGAAGCAATCCCTGAGGTCTTGAAAGTAATTCCAAATGCTAAATTCCTTTTTCTAATATTACCCACAGATTATAGTTTGAACGAAATAAAGATCTATTCTGACTATGTAAAACAATATCCGGAAAACATCCGAATAATCTTTGGAGTAGCTTCAGATATTTTTTATTTAGCTCATATCAGTGCAGATATTTATTGCGCTTTATCCCGATGGGAACCGTTCGGGATTATGGCTTTAGAAGCAATGGCATGTAAAATTCCCATTATTGCAACGAAAGTAGGAGGCTTGCAAGAGACAATAATAGATGCAGGATTATACCCAAAAATAGGTACTGGTCTCTTAATAGCAAAAGATAATCCCCTTCAGTTAGCTAAAGCGTTAGTTTCGTTATTAAAATCTTCAGAGGCAGCGTTTCAAGTAAAAGAATCTGAAAGTCATACGCTCTACAAAACTGATACTCTAAACATCGTAAATCAAATTCCAGATGAAATTATAAAATCCCATGTTCTTCTTAATCCTAATTTTTTCTTCAATATTAAAGAAAACTGTTATAAAAGGGTGAAAGAGAATTTCACATGGAGTATAACTACAAAGAAATTAGCTCGTTTATATCTTGATTTACTTAAGCCAGATTAAAATTTAGATAAAGTGGAATAAAAAATGATACTTTCTAAAAGATCTTTCATCCTTATTTTAGTTACGATTTTCATGCTCTATTTTGCTGTAATGATAATATATGCGTTCTTACCTAGTTATTTAGCGTATATAGGCACACCAGGTCCAATGATCCAACTGACCAGATCGATATTTATATCTACTTTTTTTATCTTCCCAAGCTTTGTAGGGCAGCTGTCAGATAGGATTCAAAACAGATATTATTTCATATTAATTGGAACGATAGGAATGATTGGATCTATATTCTTGTTGTTATTTACTAAAAATTTGATATTCATCAATATCTTATTATTTATTTTTGGATTCTTTGGCTCTTCATTCATAGCTTTATTTACTTTGTATGTCGAGGTAGTACAAAACGATCCAAAGAAAATTTCTATATATAATGCTTGTATGGCGGCTGGATGGTTCTTTGGAGTTCAAACGGGAGGCATTCTCATTGATATTTATGGTATAGGACATATTTTTTTGTTTAGTCTCATTCCTTTTGTGTTATCTATTTTTCCTGTTATTTTCATAAAAGAAGATAGACAATTAATTTTAGAACAAACGAAAAAGTTAAGTGAGAGTAATCAAAGCTCCGGTATCTTTAGTAAGTTTGAAGATGAGAGGTCAAGTTTTAAGACTATTCTTTCCAGCTTGTTTTTTAGAAGTTTTGGACTTCGTCCACTTTTAGGAAGTATTATTATTATAATGAGTTTCCACCTAACTAATGATATTGAAAAAGGGTTCTTAATTGGAATTAATCCTCTATTTCAGTTTTTTCTTATGATATTGATTGGAAAAATTATAACAAAGAAAAATCTTAAGCTCATTGTGCTTCTGGGTTATATTATTTCTATATTTGTTATCTTTGGTTATATTTATTCGATTGATTTTTGGGGATTTTTTATTTTTCAACTCTTCATGTCACTAAGTTATTCTCTATTATGGATGGGATCCATAACCTATATTGCTCAAAATTCAACTCCTAAGAATAAAGGACGATATATAGGTCATGCTAATACCAGTGCGTTTGCAGGTGACTCTCTTGGAGGATTATTTTTTAGTTTATTGCTACTGGTTTTTTTTGATGACTATTATTTATCTATGTACTTTATGATAATCTTTCCAGTTATATCTTTAATTATCATTTCGCTACGGTTCAAACCTTATAAGAAAATTATACAGGATTCCAAAAAGAATTTAAATTCTTAAGGAGAGCGTTAGGATTATCTGGTATTATTTCTAATTCTTTCCGAATCCATTCTGCAATCCATTTAGATTTCTGCATAAATCGTGAATCCATGAAAATGATGGCACCCTTATCCTTTATTTTCCTTATGGGTCGACCTGAAGCTTGGTTAGCTCTCTGAATAGCAGGGTATAAATAAGCAAAATTCCATCCTTGGTTATCAAAAACTTTATCGTAATACTCTATTTTTGCTTCAACTCGAGGAGTGGGTAAATGATACGGAAATCCCGCAATTACCACGGAATTCATATGATCGCCGGGATAATCTTCTCCTTCTGAATTTCTTCCCCCGCACACACCCAATAAAACAGCCCCATTCCGAGAAGAATTTGCCATAGACTTGAAATCATTAACGAGATAAGCATTTTCTGAGGCCGAAAGCCCAGGTTCCTCAATAAATAATTGTTTATTATTCTTGAGGGCTATAGATTCAATGCCATTATTAACTAATTCGTTGAGAATTTTATAGGAAGCACAAAAAATTCCAACATTCGCGGGTGTGCAATATAAAACTTCGTTTATTTTAGAGAGCATCTTTTTAAACATTGATGTATTTCGATTCTTCCCACGAGTATCTACTCCTTCTGTAATTACTGCTTTTATGTTTTTTTTGTGGAAAGGTGAATCCGCGACAATACCCTTGTAACCTTTACCGCTATTTTGCAACCCCATTAGGCTGTTATAAACGAAAGGATTTACTGTTCCTGAAAGATGGACACTAGTATAACACTCCCTTAGTATAGGAATAGCAATTTCTCTGGGATCTAAAGCTATAATTTCCATGGATATTGCAGATTTACCCTTGATAGTTTTAATATTATAGCAAAAGAAATAATTATCTAATAAATAACATTTCATCCATTTCATCCAGAACTCCGCAAGAGGTCCTAAATAATCTCTTGATATTTCCCCGTTAGCTAATTTTTCTTCGTGAATAGATACGCTAAAATCTTGGAGGTCATTAATAAAATTTCTAAATTCGTTCAAATTTTCAAAACGCATCATAGTAATAACTTGAGTTAACAGTTTCTCTGAATCTATTTCTTTTTCTACATCAATAAGGGTTTTTTTCTTCTTATCCAAATGGTTTAAGAGTGACTGCACGAATCTCTGCATATCGCTCGTTGACCGATACATCTCTAAATCCTTCAAACACAGTCTTAGGGAGTAAGGCGTTATCCTATCAGAATTGACTTCTGTTGCCATATCAATTACATTATGGCATTCGTCAAGAACTAAAATACAGTCACTAAGCTCCTTATCTATGTATTGTAAGAAATTTTGGCGAATAAATGGATTAAAAATCCATTGATAATTACATATTATTAACTTCATTTCTTTTAACAGAAACTTACTCAAAAAATAAGGACATAACTGTTTATCTTTACAGAAATGAATTAACTCTTCAGCATCAATTGGTTTATTTAGCAAATCGGGAGCTATATTGATCGGATTATCGTGCATATCTTTTTTCTTTAATAAATTGAGAAAATACTTACAGCTCTTATTTTTTCTTAAATCTCCACAAACTGCCATTGATTCACGGGGTTTAAGCTTTAAAGATAAGAGTATTTCGTTAAGACACATCTCGTTTCTTCCCCTAATGGAAAGGCCGTTTACCTTGATATTAAGATTGTTTTTAACTAAAAATTTCGAAATTTTTGTGAGTTCTTTAATTATTCTTGTATTTTGAGAATGAGTTCGGCATAGATAGATGATCTTTAATTTATTTTTTAAAGCTAAAGGTAGCAGCGCACTCAAAGCAATTATGGTTTTACCGGTGCCATTTGGAGCTGATAGTAAAGAGTTCTTTTTATCAATTGAAGCTTGTTCAATTTGAATAGTGATCTTTTCTTGGTCTTGCCTATATTGCTCATAAGGGAAGAAGTTTGAATAATTCATAAACAGAAATCGTGAGTTTTCTTATAGAATTAAGTTTAATTTAGAATTTATATTTGTAAAGACCATATAAGTTTATTTATTAATGCTTACTTTTAATAAAAAAATGAGTGAAAATAATTCTAAAGAGGACTTTTTAAGACTAAGAGAAATACTTAATGAAACACTTATTAGAGATGCGTTTATATTTGCTATTTTGTACCTATTTATTCTCTCTCAGTCTTGGACTAACATTTTCTTATTGCTTTTTCCTATTATTACATTTGGCTATTCTCTATTTTTTAGAATTATTAATTCTAATAAATATAGAATATTTCTAGAAAACAATCTAATTACCTATAATCCTCTCGGATTGGAAAAAAAACACGCAAATAGGTTAAATTTTACAGCTTTACTCCAATTAGTTTTACTGTTTTGGATTGGAGCAGAATCATATTACCATCCTCAGCTTATTGAAACTTACGACTTGTTTTTTAACTTGGTTTTTCCCTTTTTTTTCACCTTTGGTTTTTATTGGATTCTAATCGATGTTTGGAAATATGCAAAAATAACGATTAGATTAAAGAGAAATAGTATAGATAAGACAATTTCTTTACTAACCATGGGACATTTTAAGTGGATAACCATCGCAAATTTGAGTACCTTTATACTCTTAAATGTGTTAAATGTGAGTCTTGTACTACTTACAGATAATAACATAATTTTAGGATTTTCGTATTATTTACCTGGTACAGGAACCGAAAATTCATTACCATTAAAAATTACTATTCTGTTGTTTATTATTATAGGGATTTCGCCTATAGTAGCTAGTTTATTGCTTCTCGTTATTTATAGGGCTTTAAACAACATAACACCAACTGATATCATCAATTCTTTTAAAGAATTGCCTGAAGAAATCCGAAAACTTATTATTAAGAATTTTGGAAATATCAATAGGAAGTATAACCGAGATTTAAATAATGAATAAATTATTGAAAAAAAGTTTATTAAAACTTAATTTATTATAATTATAAAATTTAAATAATTGCATGGAGATGTCGCAACAACCAAATCAAAAACATCAATATCTCTTTAAGATTGTCGTTGTAGGAGATGGTGGTGTTGGTAAGAGCACAATGATACAGCGATTGATCACTGGACAGTTCGTACCGATGAAAATTACAATTGGTACTGACTTGGCATCCTACGACATAAATTATGAAGACATTTCCGTGAAGTTACAGATATGGGATTTCGCAGGCGAGCGACGCTTTCGATTCTTTTTACCAAATTATGCAAGAGGTGCTCAAGGTTGTTTATTATGCTACGATATAACAAGGTATACGAGCTTTCAAAATCTCCAAGAATGGTATGATATCGTAAAGCAGAATACTAACACTGATACTGTATTTCTACTTATCGGTGGAAAAGCTGACCTCGCTTCATATAGACGGACTGTTGAACGATCGGAAGCCGAGGAGTTCCAAAAAGAATTAAACATTCCTTATCTTATCGAAACGAGCTCAAAAACAGGGGAAAACAATAGAAATGCGTTTGAAATGCTCACAGAAGCAATGTTAAAACAAAGAGACATTATTTAAAGAATCTGTAGGGATTAAAATAAAACAATCTAATTCTAACCAATTTCTCTTAAACCTCTTTAAGAAATTCATCTTATTTATTTCAATCTACAGTATTCTATCTGCCATTTCCAAGATGAATTTATGATTTTCAGCCCACATAAAAAATATCTTATCTTTAATGGGAATCATTACCGTCTCTGTCATTTGTATATATTTATCTGTATGTTCAAATTTAAATTTAGGTGAATGTCCTTTAAATTTTTTACCTTTAATCTCAATTACACTTTCAATTAACTCGACATCCTCTATTCCTATACCCTTATTTAAAACTTCCTCCTTACCTTTTCTTGAAAGCATATCAAACATATAATTCAATGTGTTTTCATCATTTTCAACATCTCGATTGTACTTAAATACCATAAATCCAGCATCTTTTACAATTTTTGCATCGGGGACCAACAAAGTAGTATCGTACGCTTCAAATTCATGTGTGATCTGAAATTTCTCGACAATATGCTCAATAACTTTCCAGCCTTTTTCATAAAGAGGACTCAAATATGGTTTCAAAAAATCATCAATTTCATTGACAGAAAATTCAATACTCTCTAAATACATGGTTTCTAATCTATCAATAACATCTAATTCAATTTTTTCAAGTATTTCAAATTCCTTTTTCTTCTTATTTATTATTCTACTCATATACAATTCAGGACTTATTGCGGCATAGATTTTCGCACCTTTAGGACCCTCATATTCTGAGTTTTCTCTTACACACCCCCTATCATGAAGTCTATTAAGGATAGAGTAGATTGTTGTCCTTTTTATAGGTAGATGATCTGTTAAATCTTTAATATACGTTCCCTTTTTGCCATGTTGTATAAGAGTAATATAAATTAAAGCTTCTTCCCGTGTTAATCCTGTTTTTTCCAAACCTCGTATGTATTCTTCAGTTGTATTATCTGCCATTAATTATTATTTAGGTTTTCAACTATAAAAAGGTTGTGACTATAGGTCATGACACAACAACATTTAAATAGTCGCGACACTTAGTCACAAGTAATAATCAATTAAAGTTTAGGGTTATGTAAATTGAAAGAAGAAAAACCTAAGTATGGATGGTATGTAAGAGATTTAATCATCAGTTTCATTATTATTGGTCTTATAGGTTTAATTACTTTGATTTTTGGGCTATATTTACATGGTATTTTAAGAATCATTCTTATTTGTATTGGTGTGGTCCTTATGTTTTTGTTTCTATGGCCAGGTGTTGGAATGACAGCTCTTAATCTTACGATTGGTGATACTTTGTATTTAGATAAAAGTATGGAAGCTCTCTACAAAACAGAATCACTACAAATCTTAGATGTAGGGTGTGGTACTGGCAGAACAGCAGTGAAAATTGCTAAAATTTTACAAAATGGAGGACACCTAACTGGAATAGATATCTATGAGAAGAAAGCAATAGCAGGGAATTCACTTTATACTGTACAGAAGAATGCCAGAATCGAAGAGGTTGAAGATCGAACAACATTTCAATATGGTACTGCAATTGATATCCCATTTGATAATGGAAAATTTGATATAGTCAATTTTTCTTCAGTATTACATGAACTTCATATGGAGAATGGCCCTGAAAAAGCATTAGATGAAGCAAATCGAGTTTTAAAGCCTGGAGGATATTTATATGTTAGTGAATGGAATAGGAACTCCTTACTTACAATTATATTTATAGGAATCTTTTGTTTTGTGTTTAAACCTTATAAATACTGGCGCAAACTTATTGAAAAGCATGGGTTTCAAGAGCTTTCATATCAGCGATTCGGTGGTTTTGGCATTTTTTCAGCTATAAAAAATAAATAATCTTTTTTTTTAATAATATTTCTTTTTCTTTTTATGATTTTAACAACGAAATAATTAATTTTAACAAGCGAGTACTATTAAGACTAATTAAACTCATTTAAATGGTGAGATAAATGGAAAAAAAAATTATTTTTATCAGATTCACGTATTGGTACGGTGCTTTTCTTGATCTATTGGTTTTCCTTGATATGATTATTTCTATAATATTTGAATTTTCAGTTACAATGACGAATGTAAGCACAGATGTCTCTTATAAATATCAAACGGGAACGGGAGCTTTTTTAATGCTAGGATGGACGATTCTACTTATATGGGCTGATCGTAATCCAATCGAGCGTAAAGATATTCTACTTTTGACAGCAATACCAGTTGTAGTAGGAATAATGGTTATAAATATATTATATACTTATTTCTGGTTTCTTTCTGTCATTACAATGATAGTTTTTATAATCGCTTATCTTTTGGCAAGATCTGTGGATATGAGCTAAATACAAAATAAATAATAAAAAAAACACCTATAAATCATTTTAAGATTAATGTTTAAAAAAAAGAAATAAGAAAATAGTTAGTTTAAGATTCTTATTCTAGTATATCCTTAAACTCATCAATGTTAAGTTTAAGGTATTTCGCAGTTATTAAATCTCTGCCGAGTAAATTTAAGAAATTTTTCTTTCTTTTCCTGTTTAAGAATTTTTTCATCTCGCTAAGATCTGGTTCTTTTGAAGTAATTTCGAGTAATTTATCTTTTATTGCTTTGTCGACGACTTTTTGGCCAACATCAGTTCTAATAATCAAAAATGCTTCATTAGAACCTTTAGGTGCACCCCAAGGACTGAAAGTAATATCTGAGAATTCTCCTGAGAAATCAGTGCAATATTTACAACCAGTCATTCCACCAGATGAGCAAGCGAAAGCAATTTTTAATGTAGTCCTTTCTGCTCCTGTATTGAAGTCGCTTGTAAGTATTTTGGCCAATCCTTGTAAATGGCAAGGGTTTCCAATGATACCAATATCCCGTTTCTTGTCTAGGTAAGCTTGACCAATTCCGGTAATCAAAGGACCTGCGTTATCCATTGTTTTTTTAGGAATGTAATTCTTTGCCGTTTTAGCATCATCAACGACTACAGGGAACGCTACTGGAGGTTTTGTGCTTTTGGGTTCGGACAAAACAAAATGATTTGTTACTCCAGACTCAAAGGCAGCTAAAACTAAATTATAAAGAATGTCGTCTTTATTTTTAGATTTCACTTGGATAATATCCTTATACACACCTACGCCTAAATCTACGCGAGTTTGGCCGAACATTTTTTGCTCGATTTCTGAAATAGGTAAAAAACTGCGTGGACAGGCATTATAACACAAACCTACAGTCTCAGCACATTCATCAACAACATAAGCTTGTCCAGTTTCCTTGTCGAAATCCATGTGTGGACAAAATGCGTTACAACTTCCGCAATGAATGCATAATTCTCCAAAGATAACTTCATTTTCAAGATCTTGGCTTGATTTTTCAATCTTCATAGTATAAATTCACTTATCTGATTTAGAATATCATTAAATAATCTTTAATTATTGAGTAGTAAAATAAATCATAGCATATAAGTTTTAAACGAAATTTCACACTCTCGAGATAATGAGGATTCCAGAATAATACATTAAAGTTTGCTATGTTTTATATGGAATATATTATTTTACTCAATTAAACTTCAAAACCTGACGAATATCTGCATCACTTTTAAAAATAATTCTCAACACAAAGACATATATATCTAAGTTTCTTAACATCTTCTGGTTAAATTTTTCTAAGCGAAAACCAAACCAAGGTTATAGTAATGATTTCTGATCTGGCAGAATATTTAGAATATTTATGTAGCGAAATTGATGATATAAACGATCTCATCGTTGTGAGTAATGAAGGATTTCCGATTGCTCTCGCTTCTTCTGTTCAAACCTCTGATCAAACTCTTATATCCGGAATGTGTGCTGCTCTAAAATGTATAGGTAGAGAACTCATTCACGAAACAATAGATAGCAATCTAAAACGTATTTTGGTTGATTGTACTGATGGAGTAATCTTAATACAACCATTCCTTAATCAGGAAAGAATCTTAGTAGCGTCGTGTAAAAACGCAGCAGCTTTAAACAAGCTCAACATTTCTTCTATTCAGATGTATTTTTCGGATAATCCCCCAAAATCATTGAAGATGATCGTAGATTAGCTTTTAGACGCCTATGATATAATCCTTAGCAATTGTCATCATTTTCATCCAAAAAGCGCGAACATGTTTCCTCTAATTTTTTAATTATATGATTTCTGTCTTTCCAAATAATCCAAGTGCTCCCGGATTTTTCAAAATGAAATCCGTCGTAATCCTCTTTTATTCTAGATAATGTTTTTTTCACAAAGCTCCACGAAAATCCGGTTCTTTCAACGACTTCTGCTATAGCTATAGGGCGATTTATTTCAAGATTTGTGTTGAAGAAATCGATTATTTTTTCAAAACCAGTTTGAGGGCTAGTATTTTTCTCAGTCAAAATATAAAATTCAATTTGATTTTAATATACTTTAATTAAAGATTTAGAATATTTAATTCTCATACTTTAATTTTATTATTGCTTCTAGCGTGAACTCCCATTTTAAAAATTATTTACTTTCTAAGGGGAAGAAAAGCGCCCGATTTCATCATTTCACAAGGCTTAAAGTAGTTTATTTGGGTAGTTTTAACGAGTTCTTCTAGCATTAGTGACCATTTTTCGTAATTTCTTTTACCGGCTCCAAATGGTCCTGGCATATCCATACCAGCTAGCATCGTATCATCGATGATCTTATAACCAGAGACTATTCCTTCTTCTAAAAGTCTACAGCCTTCGTTTAATTGAATCGCATAATATTGTTCTGAGTTGAATAATCCTGCTTTTTCACTAGTTTTAATATTAGGTTTTCCTTCAACCCACTCGTAAATACCTTTCCCCGTTTTTCTTCCCAGATTACCTTCTTTGAGAAGGTTTGTTAATGTTTTACCGGGAGCAAATTCAGGCGATATTTCTTTAACAAAATAATTCATTACATCGCAAATAACATCTAAACCTAAAAAATCCCATTTAGCTAAGGGGCCCAATTCAGGGGGAGACACAAAATCGTTGTCGATCTTCTCGTAGGGAATCCCTTTATCAGTAGCCATATCTAAAATCCAATTAAATAAGAGGCTTGTTGCAATAGTTAAGCGATTTACAATAAATCCTGGACTTTCTTTTTCTATTTTTGCAATATATCTTTTGCCTTTGAGTGCCGGTAACTTTTGTCCAATGGCTATCCCTATGTTAAATGCTTCTTGTGATGTTTTTTCCCCTTTTATTAATTCAATTAACCTAAGTAAAGGAATTGGGGTAAAAAAATGCATACCAATTACTTGTTTGGGTCTGTTTGACGCTTCTGCTATTTTAGAAATACTCATCGTTGAGGTATTTGTTGCTAGAACAGCATGCTCTGGTGCATATTCCCCTAGTTCTTTAAATAAATCTTGTTTTAATTCCATTACTTCTGGTATTGCCTCTACAATAAAATCAGCTTCTTTAATTGAAGTTATTAAATTTTTCGAAGTAAAGAGGTTGTTAATTAATGATTTTGATGTTAAACCTTGCCTCAATTTTCCTTTTGATTCGATTTTCTCAAGACCTTTAGTTATATATTCTTTTGCAGTGATTAGAGCATTTTCATTAATATCGTTTAAAATAACCCTTTCAAATAAATTTGACATTAGAGCGACTTGTGCTATTTCCCTGCCCATTGTCCCCGCCCCAACAACTACAAATGTCTTAACACGATTTAAATCTACCATTTTAATATTATACCTCAAGAATTTCTGCTATTAAAATAAATGTGG
This sequence comes from Promethearchaeota archaeon, assembly GCA_016839745.1. Taxonomy (GTDB): domain Archaea; phylum Asgardarchaeota; class Lokiarchaeia; order Sigyniarchaeales; family SOKP01; genus SOKP01. Next base: position 22,389 of record JAEOTS010000131.1, on the reverse strand, counting down.
AAAATAAATCCTTATATGAAATAATCAAAAATCATATAAAAAAAATTACTATCAATTGATAAATCGCAAAAGTACCTATTCCCATGAATATCGAGATTGGAAGACCCGGTAAAATTTTATTCCGTTTTAATCCCGATATTGTGATTCCCGTACCAATTAGAATTGCAACTGTTGTTAATATAACGATTATTATATTATTAGTAAAAAGAAGGACAGAAGAAGTAAGTAGACTATAAAAAGCTAGATCTCCAATTCCTATCTCTAATTTGGAAGTATCGTATACGCTTTCACCGCTTTTAATTTTCTCTTCAACCTCAGTTTTACTCAAACCGCTCTCATCATCATTGTTGGACACAATATCGATCATTGTTTTAATAGGACCACGCTTATAGAGGACCGCAAAAATATCCCACAATGAAATACCTATTAATATAGCTAGTGTGCTCCAAAAGGGTAAAATTATACTCATTGAAGCGCTAACTAATAAGCTAATATATAATACAATAAAATTTTTAGTTTTAATTGATTTTGAGGTAAAATAATTGTAAATGAGTAGAAATACTAAAACTGCTGTTAATACAGGGATATAGATGTTCGTGAATAAAAAATAAAAGTTGAGCACGAAATTGGTTTCAGGAAATTGAACAAATATTAAAAAAATTATCACATCTAAAAACATTAATGTCATAAAGAAACTGACAAAACCAAAACTCAATCCAAACAAATATTTCAATACCCCCATCCCAAATCTACGCATGAAAAATATTATCGTAAACGCTGAAATTGCAGCAATTACTGTGAAAATAACGCCATTTAATACAACACCTAAGGCTCCAAATTCGTCTTCAGGGAAGTAACTCTCATCTACTTGGACATCAGCGACAAAAAATGTGAGATAAGCTAATACACCCGCAATTATTATAGCAATAATAATAGGTATAGGATACAAGGATGATTTAATTCGATATGTGGGAAGAAAATGAGGAACAAAATCCTTTTCTATAATTTCTTTTTGATGTTCAGTACTAACTAAATTTGGTTCAAGATCTTCTCGGCTATCATCTTGAGTATCTAAAGTCTCAGGGTTAGTTGGCATGATAATATTGTTTTTTATTTTTTATAATAATAATTTAAATTATGAAAATTATTAATAACTTAAATATATAATAATAATGAATTATAAAATAGTATACTCGGATTGTAAAATAATTCTACTATGTCAAAATATCGAAAAGAACAAAATTTTCTAGTTAAACATGCTTTAAACTTACACTTAAATCAAAAAACCTATGTTAAAAACCTCTATCCTTGTTATTTGGGAATCTTATTTATTGGTAAGATATCTCCATCTATTTTAGAAAAATTAAAATTTCAAATAAAATTAGTGTTCGATTCCTTTTTTTTTGATATCACATTTATTAGGGAGAAGAATTTAGATACTTGCTTAAATAATTTATACACAAAGGAGGAATTTAACTTATTAGACAGAACTTTAACAAAAGTAATCCTTTATCCGACTAATAATTTTTATTCAATAATAAAAATCCAAATGTCAGAAAAAAATTTAGCTATTGGTTTAGGATTGACAAACCTTCCAATTTATTCTAGTAGTGATGAGAAATTACTTTTTCTTTTTGGGGAAGCAAATCTTAAACATAACTGTGCTATAATTTCGACTCATAATTTATTGAATTTTTATAAAAGTGAAACAGCTGAAAATAGGATAATAAAAGAAGCTATACACGAGATTGGGCATTTAATATTAGGTCCTGAACATTGTTTTAATGATAATTGTGTTATGCGGTTTTCTGCAAATATTGAAGAAATTGATAGTAAGTCGAATCATTTATGTGAGAAATGTAAATCAGAATTAGAAAACATCAGAACGACCAATAACTTTTAAAATGTCACATTAGGTAAGTGTTGGACGTATTCTTTAATTAACTCAACTCGAACTTTTCTATCTTCTCTATTAAATCGTAATGGATAGAGTTGGTCAATAGTGAATTTGTATAACTTTGCCCAAGTTTTTGCTATCTCACTTACTCTATAATGTTGAGCAATTTCTTGAGCATTTTTTCCAAATTCTGCTCTGAGATCATCATCCTTTAACAGTTTTACGACACAATCTTTGAATTGATCAAGGTTATTGGCTAAGTACCCTGTCTTACCGTGGCGGATTATATTACTAATACCGCACGCATTTGCTCCAACATTAGGTGTTCCTTGGGCCATCGCTTCTAGTAATACAAGCCCTTCAGCTTCAATCCATGACCATAAACATGTTAAATCTGCCGCATTATACAACTTTAGCAAATCTGGAAAAGGAACCCTACCCGCATAAGACACGAAATCTTTATATTGTTTCTTCTTTATTATTCGTTTCACGTGATCCTTTGATGGACCAGCGCTACCCACTAATAACAAGTGCGCATCGGGAACTTCATCGTGTACTCTTTTGAATGTTTTAATAATATCTATTGGATGTTTTTCTGGAGATAATCGCGAAGCATAGAGAAGAACCTTTTTACCTTCTAAACCATATTTTTCGCGAATTCCATTCTCTTTTAAATTTGTATAATACAAATCTCTTATGCCATTAGTCATACATACAATAGGTTCCTTAAACCGATAATCTCTTAATAAATCTTTTTTAGATTTAGTGGCTACATGAACAAAATCATATTTATCGACAATATGGCGTTCGTATCTCCAAATAAGATCTCCTTTAGTCAACAGTTTACCAATTACAGGGACATACTGAGCCGTATAATATTGCATAGGACTATTGTGAGTTCCTATCATAGGTATTCCTAAATATTTAGCCCAATTGATAGCCATAGTTCCTACTACTGCGTGTGTATGGATATGAGTAATATCTAAATAATCGTGTTGGCAGAAAAAGATCTTATGTAAAGGGGCACTTAAAACGAATCCTGTATTATGTCCGATAATTGCACCTCCAATTTCGTGAAAATGCAAGGTTTTTGGTATATTATATCCATTCTGAATTCGTGGTGCAAATACATGGACATTGTGGCCAAGATTTGCAATTGCTTCTGAAAGGAATCTAACAGCATGAGCAGTTCCGTTGATCTGACTATACATAGTGCTAAAAAAACCAATGTCAAGAGCTTGTTTAGCCATAGTCTGAGTCCCAAGAAAAAATATTATTAATAATATTATATATATATAGACATATATCTAGGTTTTTAAACTGTTTCTTTTATTAAAATTTTCACGGTTTCTTAATAAAATCGTTAAAATGGTTAATTTTATAAGTAATTATTTTGATTTTATTTTATTTTTTTAAATATCGAAGTAATATCCAGAAGAATTATCATAAATACCCACTTTTAGTCATAGTTATTTTTAATATATACCTCAAGTATTTAGGTGGAAAAATTTATGCAGAGTTACCATATGCAAAAAAAAGAAAGAGAAATAACAGACAAAAACAGTATAGAACAAATTTTGAAGAAGGGCAAGTATGTAACAATTTCAATGTGTAAAATGGACGAACCTTATATTATTACTTTAAGCTATGGTTTTGACGAGGAGCAAAATACTTTATACTTTCACAGCACGAATTTGGGGTTAAAGCTTGATATTCTAAAGGAAAATCCTAAGGTATGCGGTACAATCATCGAAGATTTAGGCTACATTAGGGGTGCTTGTTCACATAAATATCGGTCTATTGTATTTTGGGGGGAAATGGTAATTATAAAAGATTTAGAAGAAAAAAAGCACGGTTTTGACGTACTTTTAAACCATTTAGAAGAAAATCCAAGTAAAATGAAAAAGAGATTTTTTAAAAATGAAAAAAGTTATGTCGACACATGTATTATGAGATTGGATATTAAGAAGGTTACAGGGAAAGCCTCAGAATAGAAGTTTTATAAAATCATAATAGAAATTAATAGAATCATAAAATTTTTTTTATTTGCTTGATAAATAATGATATGGATCCTGTTGAAGAGAAAAGAGTCGTTGAGGAAATTTTACAAAATAGAAGGTTGCCTTATTCGATTGAATTATTAGATATCGAAGGAGAGAAATATACAGTACGTAATAACTTTGGTTCTACGGTAATATATTACAAAAAGGACGACAATTATTACCTAGAAACAGAATTAGATTAATTTCAGAATCTTAATTGAGTCTAATTTGCTTTGTCAATTATAAAATTTTAACTTTAAATAGAATTTAAGTAGTGATGGATTTGAATTAAATTCGATTTAAAACCACAAGAAACGATAAATTTCATCTTTATTTTAATTTTTATAAGATATTAGATTATTAAATGAGAAACATAAACTAAAAGACATAAAATTATAAGATTGTCATTTTTTTATATCAACAGAGAAAGAATTAAATTTATTCAAAATTTTAACTGAGTTTATGGCAAAAAGAAAGCTTAAATCTAAAGGTTCTGATGAGAGATTCATTGAAGAATTTCGTGCGGTTATTGACAGTTCTACGTCTCTTTCTATGTATAATGAAAAAAGGAGATCGGTCTGTGTAATTCGTAAGAATTTAGCTAAAGATTATGAAATTGAAGTAGATTCTTCAGAAGCACCTGTATTAAATACAATATTAGAAAGTCCTCAACCTTTTGAAAGTTCAATGGCTAATCTTAATATATTAGAAGTAGAAATTTTCCCTTTGATAGATGCTTTTAAAAATACGTTTGGAGAGGAAAAAGAGTTAAAGTTGCGTTCCATTAAACTTGCTGTTGGAGGAAGTAATAATGATTATGTTACTATCAGAGAGAAAGATTTAATAAAATTTGACGTAAAACCGACTTTAAGTGGTTTGAGAGACTTTATTAAAGAAAATAATGATAGCATCTTAGGTTTTCTAGATAGTGAATATATAAGCGAAGAAGGAAACGTCATTTATTTAAAGTGCGAGAAAAGAGATGTTTCTGATAATATTTATTCAGTTAAAATTATGATACTTGCCTCAATGCAACAGCGAGGTTATTTTCTCCAACAAGAACATAAATACTATGGCTTGCAATTATTCATCATAATAGAATCAAGAAAACCAAATGATGATAAGTTACTTGGGTTTATAAAAGAGTTAGGAATTGATTGGGAATATATCTTTTTTAGAAGAAGATTAGCAATTCACGATTGGACTGAGATTGAGTGCCAAACAAATTCTGACAACCTTAAAAGTTTTTTAAGGGTTAAGTATGACACTTTAAATTATTTTGACATCAATAATATTATCAGACTAATAGATAAAAACAATTTACCTTTTAATGTTGCTGATAAGATGGGTTCTTTATTGTTTAAAATGAAATCTGAAAGATCTCTTCAATTGCAGGATAAAAAAAATTATGACAATTTGAGGTATGATGATTCACTAAACAATGGATCAGTACAATCAATTGATGAATATTCCCTGACATTAAAAAAAGCAGAAATTGCTGCTGCTGCTAAAATCGCCTGTGCTTACTTAGGTGTCCAAAAACAAATTACTGTTGATAGAGATATTTCTGATGCAGAAATTCTCAAATATCAAGAAGAATTAACTAATTTTTAAAACTAGATATAATTTTTAAGAAATAGTAAATGAGGAAGTAAGAGTTAATAACTTCTAATTTAACTTGTAAGATTCTTTTAGTAGCGTATGGTTAATTTCTCCGACAGTGACGCTTTTTCCTGTTTTTATATTTGTCACTGTATATACCGCTGGGGCAAACAATCCTGGATCAATTGCGTAAAAATCATAATTAGCTGCTTCAAATGTTTCTATGAAAGGTTTACCATAACTAGATGAAGTATTTGCAGGAGCTTTTTTCAAGAGATTAAAAATTTCATCTTGTTTGTCTTTTTCAACCTCGATAGTGTAATATGTCATACCTGCAGCGCTAATTGAGTCATTTGTTCGACCCATTGCTCCTAAATCATCTTTGGCAATAGGAGCGATAGTAGCGGTCCCAAATCCATCCTTAATAACATCTAACGGAAATTTTATTTCGTGTAACTTATGAATTCCTGTTTCGACAATTCGCGCCGCAACTTGAATAGACCCAGTTAAGCTTGCAGTTGGTGCACAGACAGCATAAGTCTTGTTTGGTGCCACTCCACATTTTTCAGCCACTAATGTCATCACTTCTTCGTTAGGTAATTTTGGAGTCTCAAAAACGATAACAGCACAATCAGAATCATCATTATAGTTAAGTTCGTCGAATAATTTTTCAACTTTACTCTTAGCTCTAGCGGGTCCTGATCCTAAAGATTCAAAAACTTTCTTTTTTTTCATTACACCATCTTTTTCGACTTCTTTCTTTAATTTTACATTCCATCCCGCGAGTTGAGATGCCATGCAAGAGATTAAAGGATGGGAAGTATAAACAGTAACACTTGGTAAGTAATGACCATCTAAATCATAAGAAGCAAAGTCAATTGTTCCTAATCCCCCCATACAAATTTCGCCTACTAATTTTCCACCACCCCACGAAGCGTTTGTCATATCTAAAACTGTAGCTCCATTATCGTATTTTAATATTTCAGCTTCATAATATTCTTTCCGTTCTATTATATTTTGAACAAGCTTTAAAGCTAACTCGTTAATTTTAATGTGGTGAGTCATATTTTTCACGCATTTTTTTTTAATTGAGTATTTAATATTAAATTCTTATTTTAATTTAAATTTAAATTATTAACATTAAGTTTATTTTAAATTTATTAAAAAAAATGAATAGTATAAATAGAAGCCTTAAACTACTCAATTCTGATCTATCTGAGACGAAAAAATGGTTTTTAGAATGTTTACAAGAATTAGGAACCTCTGTTCATATTTATACTCATCTAGATGCAGATGGTTTATCATCTGGAGCAATTCTTGGGAAAGCTTTTTATCGAGAAAACATTCCTTTTCAGATTTCTGTTTTAAGACAGTTAGAAAGAGAAGAAATCGTTAAAATAGTAAATGAAACTCAGGATACTAAGAGTTTTTTGATATTTTCTGATTTTGGAAGCGGGCAATATTTAGAACTTATTCAAAAATTGAATACCAAAGATGGGAATAATCCTTTCCTTATTTTAGATCACCATCTACCGCAAAATATATCAACTAAAGATGACGAGAATATTAAAGAGATTTACATAAATTCAAGACCTTGGCATATCAATCCGTATTTTTACGATGTTGATGGTAGTAGAGAAATATCTGGTGCGGGAGTCTGTTATTTTTTTGCAAAAATGTTAAACGAGAAAAATATCGATTTATCTACTATTGCGCTAGTAGGAGCTACTGGCGATATTCAAAGTCAAGGTCCTAATAATTCTTTTATTGGATTAAACTCTACAATTTTAGAGCACGCTATTACAAAAGATTTAGTCGAAGTAATAAACGACCTAAACTTTTCTCCGATTAAACCTTTAAATGAAGCAATTTCGTATTCGAGTGATATTCACCTACCGGGATTAAGCGAAAATACGAGTAAAATGCTTAAATTTTTACAATCTTTAGGGATTTTAATGGAAAATTCAGAGGGAGGTATAAGAACATTAAATGATCTTAATCAAGACGAAAAACAAAAGGTTTCCTCAGCTATTATTGAATACATATCTCTTAAACTTGACATTGAACCCTCAGAAATTATAAAAAAACTTATAATTAATAGGTATATCCTAAAAAATGAATTAGTTGGATCTGAGTTACACGATTTAAAAGAATTTTCTTATCTTTTAAACTCATGTGGAAGGAGTAATAATGGGTCGTTAGGAATTGCTATTGCAATGGGGGATAGAAGAATGGCTTACAATAAAGCTAAAGACCATCTAATAAATTACAGAAAATCTTTAGTTCAATCATTATCGTGGTTACAAGAAAAAAATAAAATCCAGTATAAAGATTACATACAATTCTTTTTTGGAGAAAATATCATCCCAGAGAATATAATTGGTACGATTGCTTCAATGTTAATATTCAGCAAAAGCGGAGATATTGATCTATCAAAACCTGTTTTTGGGTGCGCAAAAAGAAAAGATGAAGAGGTTTATAAAATATCTGGGAGAGCACATGAAAGTATTGTAAAAAAGGGCGTAAATCTTTCAGAGGCAATTAGAGAAGCTTTGGAACTTTCAAATCTTAAGGCATTAGGAGGAGGACACCCTCCAGCTGCAGGTACAAAAGTACCTATTGATAAAATTGATATCTTTTTAGAGAATTGCAACATAGTAATTAAAAAACAATTAGGAATAAAATAAAATTAAGGCGTTAACATTGATTTTCTATATCTTATAAGTCTCTCCAGTTTCAGGTGCTACCGAAATATAATCTCTTTTTGTCAAATCTTTCGCGAAGGAAGTTGTTGATTTTTCATCACCATGCACACAAAAGATAAATTTAGCCTCGTTACGAAATGTTATATCGTTTATGTAATTGTTTAAGTGAATTTTGTCAGCATGACTCGAAAAATCATAATAATCTATATTACACTTTGCTTTGATTGATAGGTCATATGATTGGTATTTTCGTTTTTTATCTTCTTTAAATTCGAAAATTCTTTCATCTATTAATTTTCTTCCTGGAGTCCCTTCAACTTGATATCCAACCAGAAATACCGCAGAGCTAGGATCGTTTAAAAATGTAGGAATATATTCAATAGCAGCTCCTCCTTTTAACATGCCAGAGGGGGATATAATTAAACCTTTAGTTCCTTTTTTAAGTTTCTTTCTCCATTCTTTAGAGACTAATTTAGCTTTTCTTACAGCAGAGTTAAATCTTGCGAAATCTTTAAATGAATCCGGGAATTGAGAGTATTCAGTTAAAATTTTTCTAGCTAATCCATCAATGAATATATCGCTTTTAAAATTGTATTTTTCTAAAATCAATAGTATTTCTTGTGAACGGGCAACACCAAAGGCAGGGACGAGTACATTTCCACCGTTTTCAATTATATTTAGAGTATCATCAATAAATTTTTTTTCAAGGTCTAATCTTAAGGGATGTTCTCTTGGAGCATAAGTTGATTCTATAATTAACGCATCAATTTCAGGTAACTCATTAGGATTAGCGGGAGAAATTAGATTCGTTTCTTGAGTATTAATGTCACCTGTATAAAGAATTCTACTATTATCTACTTCTACTAATACAGATACACTCCCCGGGATGTGCCCCGCGTTAAAAAATGTAATAAAGAAATTTTCATCAATCTTCTGACGCACTTTATTTTTTAAGAAGAACGCATTTTTTCTAGTTTTTTGTAATTCTCTATATCCAAATGGGTACGGAAAATTAGAGATTCTTATCATATCCTCTAGTAAAATTTCCGATATTCTTAGCGTTAACGGATTAGTAAATAATGGAACATCATTATTTTTAAATAATAATGGTAACCCTCCCGAATGATCTATGTGGCAATGAGATAACGCAATAGCTTTAAGGTTATCAATATTTCCGTTGGAAGGTAACCTATCCTCAGTTGTAAATCTTACACCATAATCTAGAATACATTGTGCTCCATTTTTTGACTCAATTAGAACTGCTGAACGTCCTACTTCTCTACATCCCCCGAGGAATTTTATAAGTGGCATTGATATCTTCTTTTAGGTAAAAAAATTTTCGAACAGATTAGATTAGGATAAAAATTCAAAAAATTTCAATCTTCTGATTATTTTAAAAAAAAGGAAAAAGTTATTTTATTTTCTTTATCGCATTTGTCAGTAAAGCGATAACATTATTTACATTTTTACCAAAAATTTCTAATATTTCGTCCCAAGTTACAGGAGCTTCATCGTCTTTCCAGCAGTCATAATCTGTAGACATAGCTACAGCCGCATATGGAATTCCTGCTTCGTTAGCTAAAATTGTTTCAGGAGCTATACTCATATTTATTACATCAGCACCCCATATCCTAAACATTTCAGATTCTGCTCTAGTTGAAAATCTAGGGCCTTCGATTGTAACAACAGTTCCTTTCTCATGATATTTGAGATTAAGTTCCTTAGCAGTTTCAATAAGAATCTTTCTTAAATCTTCCGAATAAGGGTAAGCCATTGCAGTATGTTTAGCATCGCCCGGTGGAAATTCATCAAAAAAACTTACTTTCCTCAGCCTTGTAAAATCAATAAACTGATCAATAATGATGAAATCGCCTCTTCCTATTTCTTCTCTCAAACTACCGCAAGCTGTTGTTGCTAAGATATGAGTACATCCTTGATCTTTCAATGCTTGAATGTTAGCTCTATAATTTACCTGCGTTGGAGGAATAGTGTGGTTTCTCCCATGTCTTGCTACGAGAACAATTTCAACATCATTAATCTTCCCTAACTTTAGAGGTGAAGTTGGTTTTCCATATGGTGTACTAACTTCTACTTCTTTAACATCTTTTAAAATGTCTGGATTATCTAATCCAGAACCGCCAATTATTCCGATTTTAACCATTATACACACTATGCAGAGTTTTTAAATTATAATTTATATAATATTTAAAATTGCTCAAATTTTATTTTATTTTGTTTTAATAATATAAAAACAATGTGAATTGAATATGAAAGATAAAGAAAGGCTGGTTGATTTGGCAATAATAGGAGGGACAGGTTCTGATATCACTCTAGATAATGTAGAAAAAATAAAAATCTATACCCCTTATGGTAGTACCTCAGCAGCAATATCCATAGGTGATTTTAAGGGGAAAAAAGTTGCTTATATTCCTCGGCATGGCATAGATCATTCAATTCCTCCTAATAAAATAAATTTCAGAGCAAATATTTGGGCTTTGAAAAAAATTGGTACGAAATTCATTATATCTCCATCTGCTGTAGGATCGCTAAATAAAACGCATAGTAAAGGGAAATTTATCTTGATAGACCAATATATAGATAGAACTAAAAAAAGAGCTGAAACTTTTTATGAGGGTGGTCAGTTATGTCATATTGGACAAGCTGATCCATACTGTGAATATTTAAATAAACTTTTCTTTGAAACTGGAAAAGATTTAGAGTTTGATATTCAAAATGGAGGAGTTTACATCTGTATTGAAGGTCCAAGGTTTTCGACAAGAGCAGAATCAAAAATGTTTCGCCAATGGGGAGGGGACGTAGTAGGAATGACTAATTACCCCGAAGTTGTTCTCTCAGCAGAAAAAGAAATTTGTTATTGCTGTATTGCGATGGTCACTGATTTGGATGTTTGGGCCGGTGAATGCTCAGAATGCGGTATTGTTGAATTTGCTCAAAGATGCGAAAAGTGTGGTGGAACCGTAAATAAGTTATCTGTTAATGTACCAGAAGTTTTAGAAACGATGGTTAAAAGTGCTGAAAATTTAAAGAAGTTGCTTGAATTAACTATTCAAAAAATCGACATTAAAAGAGATTGTCTTTGTCACCACTCTCTTACAGACGCTCTATTATAGTAGAAGTAAATTTTACTTCTATTATTATTAATCCTTTAACACTGGATTTCTTGCTGCAGTGACAGCGTCTAATCGCCCGACAGGAGTATTCAGTGGCGCATTTTTCAATTTTTCAGGCTGGTTTAACGCTTCATCGTAAATCTTAAACATAACTTCAACAAAATTATCTAAAGAACTCTTGGATTCTGTTTCAGTTGGTTCAACCATCAAGGCTCCATTTACGATTAACGGGAAGTAAATTGTTGGAGCATAATAACCATAATCTAGTATTCTTTTAGCAATATCTTCAGTGTTAATCTCGTTTGGCATATCTTTATCTGATAAGACAAATTCGTGTTGACACATTCGGTTAAACGGAAGATTATATTTTTTTTGTAGTTGAATTCTAAGATAATTTGCATTTAACACTGCTATTTGCCCAACGCTTTTCAACCCTTCGGCGCCTAACGAAAGAATATATACATAAGCTCGTAGTATTATCCCAAAATTGCCCCAAAAAGCTTTAATTCTCCCTATGGAGTGATTACTGTCATGGTTACACACAATACCATTTTCAGTTGATATGATGCAAGGTATGGGGAGAAATGGGATCAATTCATTTGTAACCCCTACAGGTCCTGAACCAGGACCTCCTCCTCCATGAGGAGTCGAAAAAGTTTTATGCAAATTTAAATGGACTATATCGAAACCCATATCTCTTGGGCGACAAATTCCTAACATGGGATTTAAATTTGCTCCATCGTAATAACATAATCCACCGTATTTATGGACGATTTTAGTTATATCTTTAATTTGTCTATCAAAAACACCTAATGTATTGGGATTTGTAAGCATTATTCCTGCTACGTCTCCTTGTTGCATTGCAAATTCAAGATGATCTAAAGGAACCTCTCCGTATTTATTTGATTGTAATTCAATTATCGAAAATCCTGCCATTTTAGCCGATGCGGGATTAGTTCCATGGGCAGAATCGGGAACAATAATCTTATTCTTTACTACTCCTTTAGTCTCAAAGAACTTCTTCATTATTAACAATCCGACTAGTTCTCCATGCGCTCCAGCTGCGGGTTGTAGTGTAAACCCGTCCATGCCTGTTATTTCACCTAAAATCTTAGAAATATAATGTAATAGTTGTAGAGCACCTTCCCTTTCTTCTTGAAGAGGATGAATTTGTGAAAATTCCGCTAATCGAGCTATATGTTCGTTGATTTTAGGATTATATTTCATCGTACAAGAGCCCAATGGGTAAATACCTGAATCGACACCGTAATTTATTTTACTTAATTTAACATAGTGGCGAACAATCTCCACTTCAGGGATATCTGGAATCTGAATTTCATTTCGAATTAAATTACTAGGAATAATATCTTTAAGTTCATCGCATTCAATATCCATTTTGGGAATAAAATTGATCTGAGCTTTCTTATTACCTTTTTCAAAGATCAAAGAATCTTTTTCATCCATTAGACCTTCCCCTCCTCATTGCTATTTGCAAGTTCTAAGGCTTTGATGAACTTTTCAATGGATTCCTGGGAATTCAATTCGGTTACACAAACTAGAGCTACATCTTTCCTTTCGGGATAGTATTTTGAAAGAGGAAGGGGAGGAAGTAAGTTGAGTTTCTTACATTCTTGGATTAAGGAATCGATGTTGGGGCATTTTACGATGAATTCATTGTATGTAGGTTTTGTATTTAAGATCTCATACCCCGGAATTTCTTTTAATTTATTTTTAACATAATGAGCTTTTTGAATATTTTGAGTGGCTACTTCACGTAACCCCGTTCTTCCTAACGAAACAAGATAAACCAAAGCGGATAATGAACATAATGCCTGATTAGTGCAAATATTCGAACTTGCTTTTTCTCTTCTTATATGTTGTTCCCGAGCTTGTAAAGTTAATAAAAAACCTTCGCGTTCCCCGTTAATCTCTTTTGTTTTTCCAACTAATCTTCCAGGTATTTTTCTCAAAAATTCTCTTTTTGCTGTAAAAATTCCTAATCCCGGTCCTCCAAATGAGGGACTTATTCCAAAAGACTGTCCTTCGGCTACAAAAATGTCTACTTTTGTTTCTCCAGGTGGTTTCAGAATACCTAAACAGGTAGGATCAGTCATACATTGGATTACTAGACATTTTGGAGATTTTTTTTTAATATTTTTTGCAAGAATTAACACATCTTCTATATCACCAAAAAAATTAGGACTTTGAAATAAAACAGCTGCAATCTCTTGGTTTAATTCGTCTTCTAATTTTTCTACGGGTACAATCTTAAGTGCTATTTTTTGACCCCAACAATAAGTTTTAACAACTTCTACGTATTCAGGGTGAACCCCTTCTAGTACGATAACTTGGTTTTTCCCTGTGATAATAGATGCCATGATAGCTGATTCTGCAAGAGCCGTTGAACCGTCATACATACTCGCGTTGGCAACATCCATTTGAGTGAGTCGAGAAATTGCACTCTGATACTCATAAATTGCTTGTAAATAGCCTTGGCTAGCTTCTGCTTGATATGGCGTATAAGAAGTATAAAATTCAGAACGACTAATTACAAAATCCACTAAACTAGGTATATAATGAAAATAGCATCCCGCCCCTAAAAAAGAATCAGAATAAATTTTATTTTTTTTGCCTAATTCCTGTAAATTCTTTAAAACATCTGGTTCCGATAATCCTTCAGGAAGATTTAAACCGTTGATTATCAAATCTTTAGGAATATCCTTAAATAAATCTTCTATATTGGTAACGCCAATAATGTTAAGCATTTCAGCAATAGTTTTCTCATCATGAGGTATAAAATCCATATTAAACAACTCAAATTTCAAAAATATAAGGATTAAAATTAAAAATTAGATTAAATGTTTATTTTTTCTCAGCTTCTACAATTTCTTTGTAAGCTTCCACAGATAATAATTCGTTAATTTGGCTTTTATTTGAAAGCTCTATCTTTATCATCCAACCAGTTCCATAAGGAGAAGAGTTTACTGATTCTGGATTATCAGCAAGATCAGTATTAACTTCGAGGATTTTTCCAGATAAAGGCATTACTAATTCACCTACAGCCTTGACAGATTCGATTTCAACTACATTACTACCTTTATTAAAAGTGCTCCCGATTTCAGGAAGTTCTACGTAAACTATATCACCTAATTGATGTTGAGCAAAGTCTGTGATCCCTATAGTTGCAATATTATCTTGGATGCGAACCCATTCATGTGTTTGGAGATACATAAGTTCGCTCGGAAATTCGTGTTCCATAATATTCACCATTTACTATTAACTTTTTTTAGTTTAAACATTACGATAAAACGGTGTAGATACCACTACTCCTTTAAGATATTTATTCCGAACTTCAATTTCAAGTTCTGTCCCTTCTTCTTTATATTGTTTTTTAATAAGACCTAAACCTATTGTCTTTTTAAGGGTTGGTGAATAACCGCCTGATGTTACATACCCTATTTCAGCATTATTTTTTAAAATTTTGAAACCATCTCTAATAACGCCCCTTTCCAATAAATTTAATCCAACTAAGATTCGATCAGTTCCTTCTGCTTTTTGTTTTATCAAAACCCTTTTTCCAATATAATCAATACCCTTTTTAGGTTTAACAAGCCAAAATAATCCCGCTTCAACAGGCGTTATAGAGTCGTTTATTTCGTGACCGTATAAGGAATATGTTGCTTCAAGTCTTAACGAGTCTCGAGCTCCTAACCCAGCTGGTGATGCTCCCGCTTTTATCAGCTCACTCCAGATTTTTTCAGCATACTCATTATCAAATGATATTTCAAATCCGCGTTCACCTGTATATCCAGTTCTAGCTATAAAAATCGGCATCCCACTTAACTTACAGTGAGCAAAATAGAATCTATTTATCGTTGATAAGTCGATATCTACTAAAGGTTGGAGGCATTCGTCAGATTTAGGCCCTTGAAACGCTAAACGACATCGTTTTGATGATAAATTAGTTATTTTAACATCGTACCCGCTAATATGCTTGCTTAACCAATGAAAATCTTTTTCGATATTACCAGCATTGACAATCATTCTAAATCGATCAATTGCTTCCTCATAATATACAAGATCGTCAACAACCGTTCCATTTTCATAACACATGCAAGAATATTGACCTTTTGACGGTTCGAGTAATTTCAAATCGTTAATCATAGTATATTGAAGAAAATCTATTACATCACTTCCCTCCAACAGAAACTCGCCCATATGAGAAACATCAAATACCCCAACTTTAGTTCGTACTGCTTCGTGTTCTTTAATAATACTTTCATATTGAACTGGCATGCTAAAGCCAGCAAAATCTACCATTCTTGCCCCTAATTTTATATGGATGTTGTAGAAAGGAGTTTTTTTTAGGTCCGTAATCAAATCTACACCTAATAATGTGTTTATTTTAATATTGTGAGTATAAAGTACAGAGAATTATTTAAGTTTTCAGACTAAAAAATACGGAGAACTTTAAGGGAAAAAAATGGGTTTTTGATAGAGTATGATTTGTGAACCCTTTCTCTACGCTATTCTTCTACAGGGATCTCTATCAGACTAATCATCTTGTAACCCTTTAATTTATCACGACCATGTAAACTGCCAGTAAGTTCAATAACAAATGCAATTCCTTCTATAATTCCACCAGCCTTTTCAATTAAATTAGCTGCAGCTTTTGCTGTGCCTCCTGTTGCCAATAAATCATCAAACAATAAGACCTTTTCTCCTTTTTCTATTGCGTCATAGTGCATTTCAATTGTATCTGTTCCATATTCAAGTTCATATGTTTCACTGATCGTTTCAGCAGGTAGTTTACCGGGTTTTCGTATTAAGACAAATCCTGCTTCCAATTGATATGCTAAGACTCCGCCCCAAACATATCCTCTAGCTTCGATTGCCGCTACTTTTTTGATTCCTTTATTTTTAAAGTGATTCACCAAAATATCACAAGATTCCTTAAAGGGAGCATGAATTTTACATAATGTTGTAATATCTTTAAAAGATATCCCTGGTTTAGGAAAACCATCAACGGTACGAATATATTCTTCCAAATTCATAGTTGATCACATTCTTTTTTATATAAAATTAAATTGTATTTAAGGTAATTTAAAATTATATTTAACTCAATCGTCCATGCATTTAAAATCTCATAAATCGTATAATAATTAGAAAAAGATTAAATAATCATTAATTCATAAAAAATATATTAGTCGATTTTATAAATTAAAAAAAAATCAATTATCTCATTAAATAATACAATAAAAGATTGACGGTGAACTAAAATGAAAGTACTTCTGTTTGGTCCGGGTGGAGCAGGTAAAACATCACTTATGCGAACTACTTGTTTAGGCTATAACTTCATGAAAGTACTCAATTTAACGCCCACAAAAGGCGTTAGCCGCGAGAATTTTATATTTAGAGGGATTATGGAACTATCTATCTGGGACCTGGGAGGTCAACAACTCTACATGGACAGTTATTTTTCAGAAAAGAAGCGAGAGCTTGTTTTTTCTGAAGTGATGACTGCAGTATTCATGGTTGATTCAGCAGCAGAGGAACCCAAGTTAAAAGAAATCTTTGATAATTTTATGAAAAATATTTTTAAATTTAGTCCTGAAGTTGATATGGTGTATGTTTTATTAAATAAAATCGATCTTCAGGAATCAAAGGAAGATGAAATTTATGATCTTTTGATTAAAGACCTCACAGATGATTTAAAAAGCAAAGTTGTTTTTACTCCTGTATCGGTGAAGGAAGGGAGTGCCCAACATAGGTTGATCGAAATACTTGATTACAAAATTCAGCAGAATACATTAGCGTTACAAAGACTTGGAAAAATACGGCATATGCTAGATCAATTGAAGTTAACTACGCTTTCGGAATACTTCTTATTCAATCAACCTGATGGTTTATTAATCGCTTCAACTTTCGGTAAATTTGAGCATAAACCTCTCCAATTTATGAAATTCGAAATAGGTACTCTTGATTCCAATATCTATCAAATCTTTACTAAGATTATGAATCTATCTGATTCTGCGATTTCTCCTTTAGAATTATCCATAGTTATATATGAAAGTGATAATAACTATATTTTGGTGAGAGAGGTGAGTAATGGATCTGTGTTGATGATAGTTACAAGAACCAAAAACGAGGAGACATTTAACGCTGTTATTAAATCCTTTAACGGAGAAGATTTTAAAAATCTGATAAAATTCCTCAATAGGAATGA
This sequence comes from Promethearchaeota archaeon, assembly GCA_016839745.1. Classification (GTDB taxonomy): domain Archaea; phylum Asgardarchaeota; class Lokiarchaeia; order Sigyniarchaeales; family SOKP01; genus SOKP01. The sequence continues at coordinate 4,786 of JAEOTS010000131.1, read as the reverse complement.
TTTTTAATTACTAACTCTAAGTCCCTTTTACTTGTTAATTATAAAATAAAAAACAGAATTTATTTAATTTATAAATAAATCACTTTATTTATGCTTCTTTTTCGTGCAATTTTACTTTTGTTAGCATGTGCTGTTTTGCATGGTGAGGTCTTCTAATTACAGTGTCATTTGATTTCTCCAGTTCTCGAGCTTCGTCGCACATCATCGCAGCTGTTCGCATCATTTCATGAGCCGCTGCAAGTAAAGGCATATAATCAGATCTTTCTTGAAGTTTAAAACATGCCTTTCCCGTTACCTTGGATACTGAAGCAGCTAATTCAAAAGCAGCTATAGCTTTAGCTTCAGCATAAGGGTTTGCAAATTTAGCGGTTTTTATAGCTGTAGTAGAATCTACAATGATTTTGGGTAAGGTAGGAGTTCTTCCTTCTAGCATATCCATTATTACTTTATTTAATTCTTCGGCAATAAGCTGAAGAGCTCCCGTAATTGCAAGAACCTTTAATAAATCAGCATTAAAGCAGCTCATTTCAACAGGATCTAAGAAAGGGCGTCTAGCGCCTATCATACTATCACAATTCACTAGAATATAACCCATTCCTTTTTCTTGAATTTCTTCGACTGCTTTTTTTGCAGGAGAGTCAGAAATTATAATAGTAGGAATCCCTGCTTCTTTTGCAATTTCTCTTGCCGCTTTTGGTCCGCCTAAGGCCGCATTTGGACTAGACATTATTATTAATTCCGATCCAAATTCAAGTAATTTTTTCATAGTATCTACACAATGGTTTGCGGGATGCATTTTAGCGCCAGAAGTTACTTCTCTTACATTTATTCTATTAGCTTCTGCTCTCTCATCCATTAAAAAAGCAAGTAATAAAGATGAGCCAATTGTCCCATTTTTAAGGATACCAATATTCAGTACTTTCCCTTCTTCACTCATTTTTCACAACTTTTATTTGTAAATTCAGATTTTAAAATTAGGATTATGTAACCTAACAATTTTTCAATGTTTTTATTTTTTTTTTAAAATTTTATATAAGATAGATGTCTAATATTTAATACAATATTTCAAAAAAATAATGAGATGGAATTAAATGGAATTAAATGGAGTAGAAATTGAAGATACTTTTTGTGAAGCTTTTGGAGCTGTTTTTACGAGAATTTTAGTGACTGCTATAAATGAGAAATGGGTCAAAATTGCTAGTCAAATCGCAACTGGTTATGGTACTTCGACAATCCACTGTGATTCAGAAGCAGGTGTGGATGTATTCGTTTCTGCGAATGATACTCCCGATAATCGCCCGGGAGCTGTGTTGATGTTCTTTAAAACTAAAAAAGATAAGATGGATCATGTATTATTGAATAGAGTTGGGCAATGTATATTAACCTGTCCTACTACAGCCTGTTTTGATGCTTTAAATAGTTCAGTCGCCCCAGAAAAAGATTTTGAAATAAAAACAGGGTTCAAACTAAAGTTTTTTGGTGATAAATTCGAAGAAAAAGTAGAAGGACTCTATCCTTTTGAAGCGTGGAAAATTCCAGTTATGGATGGGGAATTCACCGTTCAAAGTAATTTTAAAGTTGGAAAAGGAATCGCAGGAGGAAATTTCTTGATATTTGGTGAAACCCAAGAAGCTGCCTTAAGAGCGGCTGAAAATGCAATAGACGCTATAAAAGATTTAGAGAATGTGATTGCCCCTTTCCCGGGGGGAATTGCTCGTTCTGGTTCTAAAGTAGGGTCGCAATATAGTTTTTTAAACGCATCAACTAACGATCCTCTCTGTCCTACTCTCCGGAATAAAATTGAAAGGTCATTGCTAGGAGAAAAGGATAATTGTGTGTATGAAGTAATTCTAGATGGCGCTACCGAAGATGCTATTAAAAAAGCAATGAAGTTAGGTATTCAAGCAGCTGTTCAAATTCCCGGCATTAATAAAATAAGTGCAGGTAATTATGGGGGTAGACTTGGAAAGTTCCAATATCGATTATACGATGTTTTAACTTAACTAACAAAAAAGAGTAGTTTTTTTCTTAAAAAAGGGAAAATAACTTTTATTTTAATTTTCTTTTTATCTTTCTCTGTGGTTCTTTATAGACTTCATCGCTTTCTTTGGTTTCAATTTTTTCAACTTCTTTTACTACTTTCTTTTTAGAGGGAACGGTTTTCGGTGCTTTCGATGGTTTTTTTGAGGGCACTTCTTTTGGTTCGACATATTTAGTCTTAAATTTCTTATATAATATCCCTACGCCAACTAAAATGCCAATTAGTAGTCCGAAAAAAAATCCAATCCATGGAAGGACAGGTGTTAGCAAATCAGGGATTATATTGATTTCTTGAGGCGCTAAACCATAGCCTGAATTGAGGTAAGTTGTCGCGCCATCAACATCGGTTATAGAAACATAAGCATACCAAACTCCCGTTATTAATTCTTCTGTCCTGACTGTAATTTTCATACCAGGGATATAGATTCTTGATATATTATACCAATTATATTCTGTATCTAAAAGAGAAACTGTTATGTAATCAATTGTATTTTCAGCATCACTAACATTAAAAGTAAAGATTAAATCTTCTCCATAATTTACCGATACGCTCTGATCCATAGCAAGTCCATTAACCCAAAAATCATGGATTTCAGGAGGATTATTTTCGATAGAAAGAAACACAGTAGTATTGTCTTTTCCACCATACTGGTCTTCTAATTCTATATGGATTTGATATCTACCTACTGGTTTAGTTAATCCTACTGAAAAAATCGTTGAAAAAGTCCAATTATTATGGTTAGTTAATTCAATAGGAGCTTCTAATACGCCTGCGGATGTTTGAACAATCATAGTAACTGTTAGATTTTCTGGTAAAGTGTATGTGTCACTATCAGTAACATTTAACCTAAGTGTGCAATCTTCTGCTCTCATTAAAGGTGATACAGAAAAGCTTATAGAAGGGACTATGATTTCTGGTAAAGAGTTTAAAACTTTGAATGGATAATATGCTGCTACGTTAGGAATCCCAGATGAATTCGTCATATTGATCTTGACATAATAAAAATCATTCGTAAAATTAAACCTATTATCGACGACGAATGAAAACTCCCCTAAGTTATTACCCACATCAAATAAATTGTTTTGAAGGGTTTCATTGTCACTATCAACTATAGTTACATTCCAGTTAAAGTCGTAAGGCTGAGGTTCATCGTTGACTATTATTTCCGCAGAGAGTGTATCATTTCTATGGTATTCTAGTTCTGGGCTGGTAAAAAATAACAAAAAATTTGAATTTATCGTAAAATTAGTAATTGGAATTGTAGAACTAAGAAGATCATCAGTTATATTATATATTAAGAAACTTACAAATGTTAATCCAGTATGGTCATTGTATCTTGGAGTATAAATATATGTGAAATTTTCTGTGCCAGATTCATGATTCATGTTAAAATCTTCTTCAACATCATTAAAATAACGAATACGCATAACTGTATAATTCGGGTTACTAAATTTTGAAGCATTAATGTTAAATTTAATAGATTGAAATAATCTATATACTTTCGTTGCGTTTTGGTGGAAGGATGAATAATCTAAAGAAGGATTACCGTTATCGGAGCTTTTCAGCGCAGATTTGTCATGAAAATCAATATGTATACTTTCTGCTTCATTATTCAGGGTAAAGTTATTGTTAATATTTATTGAAACTGCCCATATATTTAAGAATAATGTCATAAAAGTAAATATAATCAAAAATAACCTTATTGATGCATTTTTTCTACTCATTTTTCAATCATCTTCTTAAAAGCTTATGTTTAATCTCTTTGTTTTTATATATTAAAACAATACATATTGGAATCAATACAGGCAGAATATAAAATACAATTAAATTGAATGTGGATAGTTCCAATTGTACTTCATAGTAATATCTTGCAATGGGATTATTAGAACTATCTCTCAATTCGAATACATAAGATTTTTTTTCAAAATCATAAGGATTTATGCTAGGAATTACCTCAAACACAACCCTATTGATTCCAGGTCCAAATCCGTTGAGATTGGTTGTTACCTGATCTCCATTTACATAAAGTGTAAAGGATTCAGATTTATCTTGATTGTTCTGAATAGTCAGAATAAATTGAGCAACAACACCTTGTTCTATAGTTTCTGGAAAGGCTATACTTAATATTTCGTACTTTGGTATTAATTCAACATTGAATTGCCTAATATAGAAAATTGTGTCACCTTTAGAAATTTTCATTGTAATATTAATACTATCACTCTCGCTAGTAGAATAATTCAAATCGAAATACACGGTTTTGATTTCCTTTTCGAATAAAAATATTTGTTCTTTAAAAATTACAGATTCATCTTGATAGAAACTAATATTAAAGATTTGAGTACTATTGGGTAAGAAATTTGTTAAAGTCATGGATACAAAAGCACTTTCTCCATTTACTGTAATACTTTCGTATATGAAACTTGAGTAATCGAACGAATGTCCAATAGTAAGGCTTCTATTTATTTCTAAATAAGTAATATTCCCTTCTTTGAAATTAAAACTAATAGTATGAGGGCCAATAGCAGCTCCGAGAGTTGTTGTTAGGTTAAATGACACATTTGTTAAGACATTAGTAATAAAGGTTATATTTTGAATTTCAGTAATTAAATCGGCTCCTTCCATGGAAACAGTTAAATTAACATCATTAGACCGAGTATTGTTGATAGGAATTGTAATATTAACTATGGGTCCTTGATATAGTATCTGTGGAAATCCCAGAATAGACGAATTTACTAAACCAGAAAT
>JAEOTS010000130.1 GCA_016839745.1 Promethearchaeota archaeon | reverse complement strand
TACGAATTTCTCACAGTTGCGGGGTTTAAAGGTGGAGAGATTTATGTAACTTTAAAATTTAAATAAAAATTCAATCCAAAATATAATTTTAAAATAATAAAAGAAAAAAAACAAAAAACGGGGTTAAGAAAATGAGTATAAGAAGTAGTCGAGTTTCCCGAGATTTTGCGGGGTTAAAAAAGTTGCTAAAACAAGGCACTATTATCCAATTGAAGCCATTTGATCCAAAAAAAAAGAGCATTAATCACTTAGCGATAACGATTAAAGGTCCTAAAGGCACGGCGTATGCAGGAGGATTGTTTAAATTAGAAATGAAATTTCCGGTTCAATATCCTAAACAACCTCCATTTGTGAGATTGCACACTCCAATATGGCATCCAAATTTTTGGCCAAAACCTAGTGAATATAAAGGACAAAGAAATATTTGTTTAGCATTAGTAGATCCGTCTCTAGTTGGGAAAAAGGGGGGATGGAGTCCTTCAAAAACAGCGGTTACAGTTGTTCAAGCAATAATTGCTATGCTAAACACTCGTGGAAAATTTGTTAATCCAACTGATGTTTTTAACAAAAAGGCAGCTATAGAAATGATGAAAGATCAGAAAAATTTTGAGAAAAAAGTTAGAAGTTTAGTAAAGAAGTATGCTAAAGATAAGTGGTGAACCTAGAATGAAAGATGATGAAAAAAATAGCGATTCTGTCAGAGATGCTATAAAACAAAGAATTAAAGAGAAAATCAAAAAAGAATTACTTGAAGAAGTATACACAGAATTACAATTAGAAGAATTGCAAGAAGAATTAACAACCGAAATTATTGAAGCGAAACCTATAGATCATTCAAAAGAATTCATAGCTAAACTCGAGCCCATCCCTATGGAACCAATAAAAACGGTAGCTAGTAGTGACGAAATTAGAGCTAAAATAGAGATAACTATTAAAGCAATTCTTAAAATCTCTAGCCATTCTTTAAAATATGCACATTCAAAGATATCTAGAGATCGTTGGGTTGAAGTAATAGGTTTACTCGCAGGAAAATTTGATAATGCTAATGGAATTCTACATGTGGAGGATGCTTATCCAATGGGACATGGCACGGCAGTTTATGCAGAAATAAAAGACTATAAGAATTATGTTAGAGCTTTCAAAGATATCAAAAAAAAGAATCTTTTTATTTGTGGGTGGTACCATTCTCATCCTTCTTATGGATGCTTCATGTCAAGAGAAGATTTGGGGACTCAGTCAAGATATCAAAAATTGTGGGATCCAGCTATAGCACTGGTCATCGATCCATTTCAAATTAACGGGAAATCGGTTGGATTTGAAATTTATCGCGCAAATTTTAAAACTAAAAAATGGTACTCGGTACCTTTCGAGATTAAAGGCCATTTAGATGTGAGAATGTTACCAGAAATTATAGAATTCATGAATCCAATTATAGAAGGGAAACCAGCATATTTAGAATATGATGAATAAAGAAAAAAAGCCAATATTGTGATATTTAAACTATGGTTAAAAATAAAAACCTGACAATAATATTTAGTATTTTTCTGATAATTGGTCTAATTCATAGTTTACTATCCTTTTCTTTTCTAAATTTTGCTACTTGGTTTTTAATAGGATTGTGGTTAATTTTTACAATAAAATTATTTGAAAACATAAAACGACATCGTGAGTTTAATTCGCCTCATAATACCGCATTTTTTGTCATTATTCCATTAGGTATTGGTATTTTTTATTCAATCTGGGGTTTTTACACGGGAATTTTAGGAGAAAACCTACTTGGAGGAGTATATTTTAGTCTATGGAGTCTAATTTTTGCCTTTCCATTTATCCTATATGGCTCTTACTCTTTATATCGCTGTTTCAAAAAATACAATGTAATTTATTTTGGAACGAAAGCAGTAAAAGCGCGAAAATTAGGATATATTCTATCATTCTCAGTTCTGATTTTTATTTTATCCTATTGGATAAGTTTTTATAGTATTATCGAGAGTTTTCCATTAGATCTAAATCTCTTAATGCTATTAATAGGAACAATTTTAATAGTAATAGTATTTGGGTTTACTAATACTAGCCCGTCATTACCAACATTAACTCGTGATTATATTGCAAATCGTACTAGAACTATTAATAATTTATCTACACCTACAACACGGAGACAGCATGTTCGGACAACGAGGGTAACTAACCCAACTCCATCTACGCGATCAACTACGCAGACATCAAGATCAAGAACTCAATCATCAAGGACAACACCCACATCACGTAGGCAAACTACTAGAACTAAAACATCAAATGTAACTCGTACTACTAAAGTTAAACCGACTTCAAAAGTTCGAAATCTTAATAATTATAAACCAAGAGCATCATATTTATCTTTAGAGGATTTTAAGTGTATCTTTTGTTTTAAACTACCAAAATATCCTGAAGACAGAGGACGTGGAATTGTTGTATGCCCAAATTGTAGGTATCCTTCCCATGCTGATGAATTTAAAGATTGGATGCGAACTTCAAAACTATGTTCACGTTGTAGCGCTCCGATTCCATCAAGTTTTAGACGTAATCCGCGAGTAGTAAGCGTAAAAAATTATGTAATAATCTATAAACAATTTCTAAAGAAAAAAGGATAGTTATCTGATAAATCTCGGAAAAATGGAATTGAGCGCTTAAAACTTTTTTAATTCTTTGAAAGCAATTTTTTTCTATTTCTAATATTTATTATATATTCCTAAATTCCAATACTTATTAACTAAAAAAGAGCGTACGAAAGAAAAATGAATAAAGAAAGAGTACAAGAACTTATAACAGAAATTATTAAAGAAATTGAGGGCAATGATCATTTACGACCAGCGACTAGAGAGACTCCAAAGCGAGTAGCTAACGCTTATAATGAAATTTTTGATGGTTATCAATTAGATTTGGATAAAGAAATAAAAATTTTTGAAGCTCAATATAGCGAGATTATTGTATCGAAAGGCATTAAATTTTATAGCATGTGTGAACACCATATTTTACCTTTTTATGGGACTGTTGATATCATATATATGCCTGGAGAATATCTATTAGGAATTTCAAAATTTGCTAGGGTAGTTAATTATTTTTCGCATAGGTTAAACGTACAAGAAAAGATGACAGATGATATTGCTAACTATTTAATGGAATGTTCCTTAAAACCAAGAGGAGTAATGGTTGTAGTCAAGGGCACTCACTTATGCGAGATAATGAGAGGTGTAAAGCAATCTAATCCAATAATAATAACCTCTGCTATAAAAGGAATATTCAAAACTAACCCTACCACAAGATCAGAAGCATTAGAACTTTTAAAGATCTAAAAGTACTCCAAATCATTAAATATTAGATTTTTTAAATCAATAGAATAAATATTTTGGTGTGTGATATGTTTAAAACTACCATCCAAAGTAATTACGGCCTGATTGGCGACGATTTAGAACTAAAACAGAATATAGCAATCGAAATAGATAAAGATGGAAAAATCTCTAATCTTTCTTACGGTAATGTTAGAGAAAATATTAGTTTTTCGGTAAAACAACATACTTATATATTGATTCCTGGTTTAATTAATTCTCATATTCATATTTGTGATAGTTTTGCAAAAGAACAGGGTTTTAATAAAAATTTAATAGAAGTTGTAGCTCCTCCAAATGGGATAAAGCATAAATTATTGGAAAGTACCTCAAAAGAGATTAAGATACAAGGAATACAAGAGGCGGTTTCAGATATGCTAGCTAACGGTATAACTTTATTTGTAGATTTTAGAGAAAATGGATTATTTGGTATTAATCTTTTAAAGGATGCTTTAAGTACTTCACCGATTAATTATCAAATATTAGGAAGATATAAAAACCCGAAAGATGCAGAACTAATTCTTAAAAATGCTGAGGGATTAGGTTTTGCAAGTTATAATCAGCTTTCTCCCTCTTCTAAAGAAAGAATACAAGGTTTGAAAAAAGAATATAATGGAAAGATTATTGCTTGTCACGATGCAGAATTGTCCAGGAACGAGCAACTTTTTAATGATATAATAAGTGACCATTTGATTGATGTTATTATACACGGAACACATTACACAATGGAAGATTTAATAAAAATTAAGGAGAATAATCTATCTTTAGTCTTATGTCCTAGATGTAACGGTTATTTTGGAAGCGGATTTCCACCCATTAATGAAATATATGATTTAGAAATACCCATAAGTCTTGGTACTGATAATGTAATGGCAAACAATATTGATTTATTTGAAGAAATGCGTTATTTGTATAGAATTTCCCGAGTATTAGCAACTAATACTGAGAGTAGTAAAATTTCTTCAAAAGATCTACTAAAAATGGTTAGTATTAATGGTGCTAAAAATGTGGGTTTGGATAAAGAATTTGGGTCCATTTCAAAGGGAAAATTTGCTGATTTTTCTTTACTGAACCTTTCTGCTCCAAACTATTACACATATCAGATTGATAGTAAAAGTATTTATAATATTATCGTCCAGAGAACAAGAGCTGAAAACATAAAGAAGACATACATTAAAGGTGAGGTAGTATATGAAAGAAATTGAGCATCCATACGTGATATTGAGTGCTGCTATGACAATTGATGGGAAAATCGCTTCTAAAAATGGAGATCCAGAAATTTCTGATGAAGAAGATTGGAAATCTGTGCATAAGCTTCGAACAGAAGTAGATGCAATTATGGTTGGTAAAGGTTCCATAATAAAGGATAATCCCAAACTACACATAAAATATCACGATCATAATGGTTATTATCGCGTTGTTTTAGATAGCAATCTTTCAATACCAATTGAATCAAATGTGGTTACTTTTAAGCCTGAGACTTATCCAACTATTATAGTAACGACTGAAAATGCTCCTGCTAATAAAATTAAGATTTTTGAATCAAAAAATGTAGAGATTATAAAGTCAGGTAAAGGGCGCAGAGTAGATGTTGTTAAATTAATGTCTATTTTATTTAATAAGGGGATAAAAAAGATTCTGTTAGAGGGTGGAGGTAATTTAAATTGGAGTTTTATTAAAAATAATTTAATAGACGAACTTAGAATTACAATTGCACCTTGGATGGTAGGAGGTAAAGATGCAGTGAGCTTAGTGGAAGGAGAAGGTTATACAAAAATTCACGAGAGTCCAAAGTATTATTTAACTGATGTAAACAGGAATAATAACTATTTAACTCTTAATTATAAAAAAGAAGAACGATGAAGGTTACACAGAATATAGAAGAACTGGAAAGTATCTCAATTAAGAAGTTAAAAGAGAAAATCGATAGTATTAAGACGGAATTACCTAAAGAAGAACAAAAAGTAATTACTTTTTCAAAGAACTTTACTCTTTCTCTTTCAAATTATTGTCAGAATCAATGTGGATATTGCTTCTATAACCAAAGAATACATAAGGAAAATAATGAGCAAAATGTTGTGTTAATTAAAGAGGATAAAATTAATGAATTAATCCAAACAGGAATAAGATATGGATGCACTGAAGCTTTATTAATGTCAGGTGAAGCTCCTGATAATTACGAAGTAGTACAGAAAGAATTGGAAAAAAGAAAATATAGTGATTTTCTTCAATTTGTTAAACATTTAAGCGAAAAATTGTTGGATGAAAATCTATTACCACATACTAATATAGGTTTACTAACAATTGGTCAATTAAAAAGCTTAAAGGAAATCAACGCTAGCATGGGATTGATGATTGAAAGTACTTGTGAATCTCTTTCTAATCCAGGTGGTGTTCACGAATATTCGCCTAGTAAAACACCAGAAAACAGAACTAGGCACATTGCAAACGCGGGAAAATTAAAGATTCCCTTTACAACAGGATTATTAATAGGAATCGGTGAGAAATTTCAAGATAGGGTAAGTGATCTTCTATTAATTAAAGAACTTCATCAAAAATATGGTCACATCCAAGAAGTAATAATACAAAATTTTACGAACAAAATAGGGATACCATATCGTCCTAAAAAGCCTATTTCTATTGAAGAAACCCTCAAAACTGCGGGGATTGCAAGATTAATATTTAGAAATGAAAGTGCTGTTCAAGTTCCCCCTAATCTAATCCTAAATTATGAGAAAGAAGCTTTAGAGATGGGAGTTAATGATTTTGGGGGCGTATCTCCTTTTACTTTAGATTATATTAACCCAGACCATAGCTGGCCAAAAATTGATTTCCTAGAAAAGATATGCAAAAGTAATGGATATGAACTTAGGGAAAGGCTTCCTATCTATGAGAAATATATAAATAAGAAGGATTTTTGCCCAGAAAATATTAAAAAAACGATAAATAATATAAATCAAAATGTCAGAAGTAAAAAAAATTCTTAGAAAAGCTGAGGATTCAGTCGAAATTAGTCCAGAAGAAGCTTTAATTCTTCTGAAACTTACGGGTAAAAATTTCATTGCTCTACAAAAAGTTGCTGATCAAATTTGTTTCGAAAAGAAAAATAATCTCGTAACCTTTGTCATTAATCGTAATATAAATTTTACAAACATTTGTTATCAAGGGTGTAAATTCTGTTCCTTTAGTGTTTCAAATAAAAATAAAGAGAGTTTTTTAAAGACAATTGATGAAATAAGAGAGGATGTCGTTGAAGCCAAGAATGCAGAATGTTCAGAGGTTTGCATCCAGGGAGGGATAAATCCTGAGTTAGATTTTGATTATTACATACAAATTTTGAAAACTGTAAAGGAAGTTGATTTAGACATCCATACACACGCATTTTCTCCTCAAGAAGTGTTCCATATGGCAAAAATATATGAGACAACGATAAATAATGTCTTAAAGGATTTAAAAAATGCTGGTTTAGATTCTATGCCTGGAACAGCTGCTGAGATATTAGTAGATGGTATTAGAAAAGTTATTTGTCCAAATAAAATTACAACCTCTCAATGGATTGATGTGATTAAATCAGCGCATAAATTGGGTATTCCTACAACTTCAACTATGATGTATGGTCACATTGAAGAATTACAGGACAGAATAGAACATCTTGAAGTGTTAAGGAATATTCAGAAAGAAACTTCCGGTTTTACAGAATTTGTTCCTCTACCTTTCGTTAGTGAGAATCCACTTTTATCTAAATTAACAGAATTCCCCCTAAAACCAAGTTATGGGATGGCAGATTTAAAATTATTTGCAGTAGCGAGAATTTTTTTCAATAATAATATTAATAATATCCAATGTTCTTGGGTAAAGTTGGGTCCTAAATTTGCTCAAGTTTCTCTTAATTATGGAGTTAACGATTTTTCTGGAACATTAATGGAAGAGAATATTACTAAAACTGCGGGAGGCGGATTTGGAGAATATTTAGCTCCAGATGAGATGATAACTATCATTAAAGCAGCGGGTAAAAGACCCGTGCAGAGAGACACGCTCTATAAATTGCTAAAATTTTATTGATCTTTAGAACTTTAGCGATTCACTGTATCTTGGAGAAAATTTAAAATATAACGCTGAGCAATTAAATCAGAACTAATTTTTCCTAACACTTTTCCATCTTTTACAACTGGCATAGCTGAGATTTGATACTGTTCAAATTCTCTTACAACATCTATAATATTGAAATCTGGAGAAGCAGTGATTACTTGTTTAGTCATAATTTTTGTAACAATTCCATCACAAAAGCCTTCAGCAGACGCTTTTGTTACATCCCAATCTGTAACTACACCCACTAATTTTTCTTCTAAAATAACAGCAATTATTCCACTATTATTGTCTATCATGGACTTAGCCGCATCTTGAATCGAACTACTTGAATCTATCATAGGTATTGTTATCATTATATCCTTAACGGTAAGTTCACTTTCTTTAGCTTTGAGTCGTTGAAGACTAATCCGCTCAGCAGCTTGAGATGGTAAGATATCGGGGTGTAAAGTTAAAATATCAATCAATTCAATCATATTATTGCGGATCACATTTTCACGATAAGCTTCGCCTGCCTCTAAGCGCTTTTTGGAAAGCTTTTTGAACTTTGCTGAATTATTATTTAGCCATTTTTCAACTTCTTCTTTATTTCCAAGAATTTCCTCGGGAAATTGTAGTTCCTCTGGTGATTGTATAATGTGTTCTTGAGCTGCGAAAATAACTCCTCCCGAATTAACTAAATAATCGTTTGCTATCATTACTCCCTTTTCACGATAGACAATTTGTTCCATACGGGTTCTTGCAGCTTTTCTATTTGGATCTGGAGAATAAGTATTTGCTCCTTCAATAATTACAGTCCAATTACCCATATGGTCAACTAACATAGATGCATTATCCGATGGTCTTACACCCAAATAATTAAAAATAGGTGCTGCCGGAACAAAACAAAAGGCATTTTCACGAAGTAGGTCATTTGCTTTAGTAGAAAACTTTGTTGGATGTTTGTATCCTTCAGATATTATCTTGTTTTGGAAGTAAGTTTTTGTTACCATTTTTTTATTTTCCCAAAATCCAAACAACTCTTCAGTCGGAAGTCCCAAAGGATTATGAAGATAACCCTCTAAGTCACTTATACCTATAACTAAAGCTTCAGGAATTCTCTCTTTTAAAATTCTAGTTGCGTGAGCGCCTACAGCACCAAATCCTTGTATTATAATCGTCAGATCTTGTTGAGTTGGAATTTCTAAGTTTTCAAATTGTGGTAGTACTCTCATACGTGGAAAAATTTCCAATAAGGTTTGTAACGCTATGATTACTCCTCCAGCAGCGGCTCCGAGTTCATCAATACGATTACCTCCCATATCTGCTGGTTTAGAAACGGCACTATCAAGACCATTTTCGATCGCAATTAATTTCATATCAGCATCATTAGTGCCAACATCTGGGCCGGGTACATAAATTTCTTTATATCTGCGAATTAGTCTTGCGAATCCTCTTACTATTTCTTCGTGAGTATTATCAGGTAAATTTCTCTTTGCTACTATTCCTGATTTTCCCCCACCATAGGGAAGATTCGCAGCAGCGTTTTTTAAAGTCATCCCTCGTGCAAGATTATGAATATCTGAGGGTTTAATATCAGGAAGGCATCTAATTCCACCCATGGAGGGTTGTCCCATAGAGAGATTATCAACAACTAAATATCCCCCGATTTCTAATTCTGATTTTTCATCCCATACACATGCTACAAGCTGAGGACCTATTT
>JAEOTS010000018.1 GCA_016839745.1 Promethearchaeota archaeon | reverse complement strand
TATTTATACTTAACAGAAAAAAGTAATAACATCTAGAACTCGTACATTTAATCCAATTTTCATGATCTTAACTAACAATCGTCAGAGAATTAATTATCAAATAAAGAATAACTTTTTATTATCATTTTTACATTAAGAACATATGGAAGTCCCAGAACGAATTGTTATTGACTCTGAAAAATGCGCGGGAAAACCCTGTATTCGTGGAACAAGGCTTTCAGTAGACTTTATTTTAGAATTATTAGCCTCTGGATGGAGTTTTACACAAATTCAAGAAGAGTATGAAATAGAAAAGGAAGATATACTTGCTGTACTACAATATGCTCATAAAATTATTAGTGAAGAGGATGTATTTAAAATCTCTACTTAATATCACTTGCTATAGAAGAGTATATTTTAGGTAATTAAGAGGAAAATTGATGATTTTCAAAATTTTAGCTGATGAAAATATACCCAACTCTGTGATAAAGCAATTAAGAGGTAGGAATTTTGAAATTATATCAATCAGAGAAGAGAGCAAAGGAATTAAAGATGTAAAAGTCATTGAGTTAAGTAAAGATAAGCAACTACCAATTCTAACAATGGATAAAGATTTTGGGTATTTAACTTTTCATCAAAAACTAATTCCATATGGTGTAATTTTAATCAGAATCAATCCCCAATCTCCTAATATTATTTACTCCACAATTTTACAAGTTTTTGACTTATTACAAACACAAAATATTGTTTTGAAAAATAAGTTCATAGTATCGGACGGGAGAACACTAAGAATTCGTAAATATTAGAAATTTCTATTTGAATTAGTAAAAAAAATTAACATACCTGAAGCTGTATTTGATGAAGTTATAACACAAGGCAAAGAGAAAAAGTATTCAGAAGCTTATATAATAGAACGATTCATAAAAGAAGGGAAAATTGAAGTGGTAAAACTTAAGGACTTTGATAGGTCATTTTATCCTCCACTAGGTCGCGGGGAGTTAGAAGCACTTGAATTAGCACGACAAAAAGAAGAATCCTTATTGGTTGATGAAAAGAAAGTCAGAAATTTAGCTCAGATTCTTAAGATTGAGCATCAAACGACTTTAACAACCATGTTTGAACTTTTAATTAATGGGATTATTAATCCTTCAGAGTATAGTTCAAATGTAAAAAAATATTCTGAAGATAGTTGGATTTCAGCAGATTTTATCCAAAATTATTTGGAAATGGGTGAAAAGTATGGGAGATAAAATTTCAATTGTCCTACCTGACGATTTAAAAAAAGAAATTGATAAATTAAGAGATTTAAGCAAAGAAGATCAGTCCACGATCATACGTAAATTATTATGGAAAAGCGTATCGCACGAAAAGCTGGAGATCGCGTTGAAAGAATATCTTAGTAATAAGATTTCTCTTGGTAAAGCGGCTAAAAACGCGGGAATATCCATATGGGAAATGTTAGATGAATTAAAAAGCAGGAATGTAACGCTAAATTACAAGCTTTCGGAAGCAGAATTGGAAATTGAAAAATTATTGAAGAAATATAAAAAAATGGATTAAATTTTGGATATTTTTAGGATTTCACGCGTTTTCGGATAAGAAGCTGCGTGGAGAAGTCAAGCTATAATAACCTTTTTTTCTTAAGATTTGAGTAAATCAGCTTACCTCGACATGAGATTCCAGATCTTTAATCAGTTTATCAACGTAACTAAGATCAGTAATGGTTATTGAGATTGCTTCGTTAGGACAAGTGTTCTCACATCTGCCACAACCTAAGCAGTTATCCTGATTCACTACAGCCTTGTTATCAATCATCTCCATCCCATTAAAGACACAAACCTCGAGACATTCTTCACAACCAACACAAAGGTCTTCCTCAACTTTCACAGTGATACCCTCCATCCTTTTAAAAACTGTAGTAACGCCTTTTGAGGCATTTTGTACGATAGTACCATCTATACAACAACAAGGGCAGCAAAAGCACATTGACATAAAATGTCCTGTATTTGGAACTCCAAATCCCTCAGCTTCATCCATGAGTCTTCCAAGTATTGGAATTAAACCGTCCTCAATACTAAGTCTAACATGTTCTAAGGCTTCCTCCTTCGAAATAACCTTAC
>JAEOTS010000129.1 GCA_016839745.1 Promethearchaeota archaeon | reverse complement strand
TGAGATATATTTACAATGTTTCCTAATAGTCCTTTTTGAATAGTGTCTTTTACTGTTGTAAAAAAATTTGTATACCTTAAAACATGGCAAATTCCTAATATCCTATTAGTCTCTTCAACCTTTTTGACGATCTTAATGCAGCCTTCAAGAGTGTGCGCCATGGGTTTTTCTAATAAAACATGATACCCTTTTTCAAGAGCTTCTAAAGTGGGTTCAACATGCATTTGGTCTTGGGTGCATATGAAAGCAATATCAGCAAATTTTTCTTTACCCAGAACCTCCTCCCAACCGGTGTACGTTCGTTCTGATGGAATATCGTGAAGTCGCGCGAAATTTTCTTTCCTAAATTGAATAGGTTCTGCGACCGCGACAAACTTTAATTTTTCAGGAAATTTGAGGGCATAATCTCCGTAATAATCCATCCCTCTTTCACCTGCTCCTATCATTATCGCAGTAATTATCTTTTTCATTTTTAATCCAATCCTTTAATCTTCTAAAACACTTGGTACGATTCCTTCAATTAGTAAATAATCTAAAATGACAATAGCTGCTATAGATTCAACAACTACAATTGCTCGAGGAACTATGCAAGGATCGTTCCTTCCTTCAATTTTTATGTCTTCTTCCTCCATTGTTTTAACATTAACTGTTTTTTGAACTATCCCTATTGAAGATGTTGGTTTCACCGCTAATGTAAAGACGATAGGCATGCCCGTCGATATTCCTCCAATAATTCCGCCAGAATCGTTTTTAGTTGTTCTAATTTTACCGTTTTTGATAGTCCATGGGTCGTTATGTTCTGATCCCTTCATTCTTGAAGCCTTAAATCCAGCCCCAAACTCAATTCCTTTTATTGCGGGTATAGAAAAAATTCCTTTACTAATATTAGATTCAAGACTATTAAAAATCGGTCCACCTATTCCAGGAGGAACATTATTAATAACGCAGCGAATAGTACCCCCAACAGAATCATTAGTATTTTTAGAAATCTCAATCTCTTTTTCCATTTTTTTTGAAAGTTCGAGATCCAACGCTCTAACTGGCGAATTTTCTCTCAGTCGAATAAAATGTTCGAGATTATCAACAGAATGATCTTCTGTATCTTCAATGCTACCAATACTTTTAGTATACGCTAATATTGAAATATTGAATATATTCAATATTTGTTTAGCAATAGCTCCCGCCATTACAAATCCCGCAGTAATTCTTCCTGAGAACCTTCCAGAACCACGATAATCAGCGAAATCTCCGAATTTTTGCAATGCCACATAATCAATATGAGATGGTCTTAGCAAACCTTTTGATTTTTCATAGTGTGATGAATTTATATCTTGATTTCTAATAATTAGGCAAATAGGGGCACCCGTTGTGATGCTATTAAAAATACCCGATAAAACTTCAACCTTATCTTGTTCTTTACGAGTTGAAGTAAATTTCGATTGCCCTGGTTTTCTTTTGTCTAATTCACTTTGGATGTAGTTTAAATCAAATTTTAAACCTGCGGGGGTTCCATCAATAACTACTCCAACCACTTTACCATGACTTTCTCCGAACGATGTGATTTTAAATTTCGTTCCAAATGTATTATCTCCCATTTTTCCGTCATCCTTTTTAGAAATTTTAAGCTCCAATCAACTTTCTATATTGATTAATATATTATGAGTAGTTTTCACTTATTATTTTTTATGAATCCTAAATATCTCGTTATTTAAATTTAGGATATTAAAAACACCAAAAAATAAAATAGAAATATAATCAAAGTCTTCTTTTATTTTTATTTAAGAACTTATTGCATTAATTGTTGATAACAGCTCAATGAAACTAAAAATTATTCCGACAACAAAACTTAAAGGAGAGATAATTGCTCCGCCTTCTAAGAGTTATTCACATCGCGCTTTTATAGCTTCTAGCCTTGCTAAGGGAGTGTCAATAATTAAAAATCCTTTAATTTCTGGGGATGTTGAAGTTACAATTGATATTATAAAGTCTTTAGGTCATCGTATCTCACGAGTATCAGAGGACACCTATATGGTCAAAAGTAACATAGGAACAATAAAACCTATTAAAAGCATTCTAGATTGTAAGAATTCTGGAACCTCAATTAGAATTTTTTGTGCTCTAGCAATGTTGATTGATGGTGGTCTTTCTTTTTCGGGAGAATTCCTAAAAAGGAAGCGGCCTATTATTCCGTTACTAAATGCTTTAAAATTTATTGGCGGCAATTATGATTTATCTGAAGATTTCCTAAGGATCAAACGAAAAGGTAAAAAGTGTAACACGATTGAAATCCCAGGTAATAAAAGCTCGCAGTTTGTTTCGGCTTTACTTATGATGTGCCCTCTATTAAATTGCAAGAAAATTAATTCCATCACCATTAAAATAACTTCCCCTATAGTATCGTACCCATATGTGAAAATTACTTTAAATGTATTGGACTCATTTGGAATTAACATTCAGGAGATTTTAGACGATAAAAAAGTTGGTAAATATGTTATTACATGTGGACAAAATTATAGAGCCCAAACTTTCGAAATACCCGGGGACTTTTCTTCTACTTCCTTTATAATTGCCGCGGCTATACTCTCTCCAGAAGACTCTCTAATCGTTATAAGAAACCTCAATTTTGACAAACCTCAAGGCGATAGGAAAATAATTGAGGTTCTACAAAGAATGGGAGCTAAAATTGAAGTATTTAAAGATAAAAACAGCATTTCCATTAAAGGAAATATAAACAAATACCCCTTAACGGGGTTAGCTATTGATATCGAAGATACCCCCGATTTATTCCCAATTCTATCTGTTGTCGGAGCATTTGCAAAAGGCAAGACAGAATTATATAATGCTTCAAGTATTCGAGGTAAAGAAAGTGATAGATTATCTCTAGTTGCTCAAGGTTTAAGCAAGATGGGAGTTAAAGTAAAAGAAGAAGAAGATAAACTTACAGTTTATCACTGCGATCAATTAGAAGGCTTTGACATAAACCATGAAAATGATCATAGAGTCGCTATGGCATTTACAATAGCGGCTCTATTTGCTAGAACACCTTCACAAATATCTGACATTGAAGTTGTTAAAGATTCTTATCCTAATTTTATAGAAGATATAAAAAAATTGGGAGCAATTGTTGAAAAAATAGAGTAGAATCTAATTTTATTAAATTATCGAAAAGATTTTTGCCTTCTTGCTCGGGCTTTTTTTCCACCAAAATGTTTAGGCTCGGTTCTCCTTGAATCCCCAGAGAGTAATGATTCGTCGTATTCTCTAAAAGATTTTTCAATAGTTTTTGTACCAATAAATTTATTAAGAGATTTAGCAATTGCAATTCTTACAGCGTCAGTTTGCCCCATATTTCCACCACCCTTTACATTAATATCAATATCGCACTTTTCTATCTTAGGATGATCGATTACTTCTAAGACTTCTTGAATGCGCATTCTTGCGATATCAGGCTCGTACTTCTCCAGTGGGATATTATTAATTTTAATCTGTCCTTTAGCTGGATATGTTAAAACAGCTCGAGCGATTGCTGTTTTTCTTTTACCTGAAGATTGTATTACTTTTGTTCTTTCTGACATAAGTTTTAAGCCTCAATTTCTAATTTATTCCAGCCAATTCTCGAACAAAGATTTTCTAGAGTAATATACTTGTTATAATATGAAAGTCTTTTTTTATCTGAATTTGGTATTTCTGTTGGAGTTAATGTTTGATACTTCTTCTGAAAACGTTCTGGAATTGCTCCGATGTAAACATGTACGCGTTTTAAAGCCTCCTTACCTCTGATTTTTTTTGTAGGGAGCATTTTCTTGATTATATTTCTCATGAATGTATCAGGTCTTCTGGGCCAGAAAGGTCCGCGCCTTGGATTTGTTGCTGTACTAATGTTTAATTTGCCTAAATATTTTTCGTGAATATTCCGCTTAGATCCACTAATTATAGCGTCTTTAGCATTAATTATAACGATTTTTTCCCCTAATAAAGCTTTTTTAGCTACTTGGCTACAGAACCTTCCTAAAATCTTGTTCTTCGCATCCATTAAAAGGTATTCTTGCATTTGAATTTCTCTCGATGTTATTATTTTTAATAAAATACTTTTATGTTTTTCCCGTCGGGATTTTGCTCAAATAGTTCTTTTATTGACATTAATTTACTGCCTGAAGATTCTATTTTTTTTTGAGCAGCTTTAGAACAATCTAGACAAGCAATAGTTAATTTATGGTCGATATCACCAACACCTAATACCTTACCGGGGATAACGATTACATCGTTCTCTTTGGTTCTATTATTGATTCTGTAGAGATTCGCTTCTACTCGATCCCTCCTAGCCCCTGAAAGCTTTTTTGAAACCTTTCTCCAAATTCTTCTTTTAGTCTTCCACAATTCGCGAATCAGTTTCCGATTGTAATAATTACTTGGTCCCGTAATTCGATGGCTCATTTTATGCTCAATTGTTTAAATTCTAGAAAATTAATCTTGAGAATTACCCAAAACTTAAATATTTTTTCGATTTATTTTAGTGTCTTATCCTCTAGTGCT
The DNA here is from genome assembly GCA_016839745.1 of Promethearchaeota archaeon. Taxonomy (GTDB): domain Archaea; phylum Asgardarchaeota; class Lokiarchaeia; order Sigyniarchaeales; family SOKP01; genus SOKP01. The sequence continues at coordinate 7,242 of JAEOTS010000129.1, read as the reverse complement.
GAGAAAGTATTTTGTAAGAATTAATTATTTTTTCCTTAGGTTTTTTCTTATTCGCTGAAGAATAATTTCCTAACTTAATATTAAAGTATAAAGCATTGTATATCCCAAAATAATAAAAAAGTGAATCATTGCGAAAAGGGCGCCGTTTTTTAGTAAACGTTTGTAATCTAAATTCACCACTTTGTATTTTTTTGCTAAATTTAGGGTGAGAAGATCACATGCAGAACCTTGTGGTAAAAAATTACCAGCCATATTAACACCACTTATGAAAGCAATGATGATCGGGTTAGGAAAGAAACCTTTTCCTATGAATGCTGAAAAAATCGGGAGAAGAATTATGGTTACGGGTGTGCCAGCAAGGAATGCGGACATAAGAGAAGAAACGCCTAATGTTATCAATACGGCTAGATAAATGTTATCATTTAACAATTTCACCAATCCTGATGAAATTAACTCTGAAAAGCCAAAATATGATAAGGAGTTAGAAAGAATGAACAAGATCGCAAATACTATGATGATTTTCCACACGATCTCGTTTTTAATATCCGAGAAACTAGTATCTTTATAGTGAATTAGAAGAAGAATAGCCGCAGATATTATAGAAACAAGGGCAGGTTCGAATCCTAAGAACATAAACACGAAAGTTGTAAGAATAATGATAATTGTCATAATAAAATACTTCTTACTTCGGATAACGATACTGGGGTCAAGCATAGATATCAATATCTTCTTGTTTTTTTCAGTTGGCTTTTCTTCTTTTTTTAATATGAACCGATCTATCAAGAAAATGGTAGATATTAGCGAAATTAAGAATAGAATACCCATGTTGGCAAGATATTCTCCAAAACCCCACCCAAATTCCTCACCAATTATTAAATTTTTTAAACTTGAGATAGGCGTGAGGATTGCACCGATGTTTATAGTAATGGTCATCCCCATCATGTAAGTACCAGCAGGTATCTCTAAAGCTCGGCAAGTTCTGTAGATCAAAGGAACCAATATCAAAGAGAGTGTTAAATCCTCAATGAAGGCAACAAAAGTGCCTGTAAAAAGGCAAATAATATAGAAAAATAAGCGATTATCTCCCTTCGTGATATGGATCAATTTAATGGCGAGATATTCCAAGATACGGTTATGAGTTGCAAAATAGATAACTATTTGCATGGCAAATATGAATATTAATGTGTTAAAATTGATAAATCCAAGAATATCTTCCTCTTTAACATTATAAAAAGTGAGCATTGATACTACTGCGACTGCTCCTATAATTAAAGCAATCGGGAAGTAGTCGAATTTACTTTGAGAAAAGAAAGCCATTAAAATCGCAAATAAAACCAAAATTAAAATTATTGCTTCAAGGTTCATTCAATTAAGTGAAATGGTTTTTATTTTAAAAAATATCACATTAATTCAAAAATTTAAAATTCCCTTTTAGGTCTAATTTGCAATTGGTAATTATCTTCGAAATAATAGAAAGCGCTATGAATTTGAACGACTAGGATTCTATATCAAGTTCTTCTAAATTTGTAATAAATTCATCAATCTTCTCATTAAATATCTTGAAAATTTGGTTAATTAGAACTTTATATTCTAAAACACCATCACTTTCTATTGAAAGAATGTATACATCTTCTTTAGGACTAACTTTAATTTTACCCTCTGAATTCTTCTTACAAGACATACATAAAGTGCAATACTTCCAATAATCCTCTTTCAGTTTTAAGGATTCATTATTGGTTAATTTAAATAGCTTTTCAGGGCACATCTTAACTATCAAGCGTTTTTCCTCTGGTTTTTTAAATAAGCTTTCATCAAGTTCCACTAAAGGATAATGCCTATAAGCCACATTTGAAATGGCCTGCCATTTTGCATGATCTTTAGCTAGTCCTAAGATCGCATAAGCTTCGATAATTACCTTATCATTTTTATCAATCTTAACGATCGGGATGTTAGGATCAACTGGTATTATTTTTGGGTCATTTGATTTTAAATCCCCCGAGTATATCTCTAAGGGGGTATTAGTGTTATTAGTAATTTCGCAGGTTAAAGAAACTTGACATAATGGGCACCCAAATCCACCACATTCGCATTCTCGTGGTAATTTATATACATCTAAATCTGTTTTAAGAGGAATAAGTCCAAGTCTATGAGAAATTATTTCATCATATAACGGAGAATCATTTTTTAAAATAATAACCTCGTCTATCGCCATGACCGGTATCTCTGTAAGCATAATTCGTCTCAGGGCGTTAATCATTTCAATTGAGATGCCTTCAACTAACAATACTAATTTATTTTCAGTCTGTTCGAGAATATCAAGTTTTAGGGGGATCATAGTCTTTACCAAATTTTATAATTGTAAATAATGCCTTAAATACTTGTAGAAATGTGTAATTTAAGATAAATTTTACTATTTAGATTAAAAAAATTTGAGAAAAAAGGTTAATAAAATTTCTTGAATAATAATAAATCCAAATATGACTAATTAATTAAAATAAGAAAAAATTATTATCTCGAAATGTCTCGCTTTTTAAAGAGGAAATATCCTAAAAGCATTAACCCAATAGCTATTGAGAGTAGTAAAATTAAGGATCCTAAAGGTGAATAAAAATCGTTGCGAGTAATAGTGATCTCCCACGTGTCAGGATCAAATTCTTGAGTATATAAACCAAATATGTAAAGGAAATACGTCATGCTCTCAGAAACTCCCCCTGAAATGATACTCAAAACCCCTATATACGCATTAAACAGGTGATAGCCTAAATCAAAATGGAACATTTGAAATTGGATATATATTGGAACTTCACTATCATCCAGGTACATATACATAAAGAGTGGTCTAAAAGACATTAATACAAAAAAAGTAATGATAATAATCAATAAAGGCATTAATATTGCATTTCGTGTCTTTTTAAATAAACAGGAAAAACTAAATGCGACGCTCTGAAAGAAGAATTGAACTATTAGAGAGAAGAGTAGATTTATAACGAAGAAATCTGCTACACCCTCAAAATTATATTTTAATGGAGCGATTAATGTTATTAAAGATAACGATGCTAAATTAATTAAAAATCCGAAACAGGTAAGTGCTAGATATTTTGTGATCAAAATTCCTCCTCTTGAAATTGGCTTACTTATGAGCGTTAACATTGTTCCAGATTTCAACTCTTCTGCAATAAGGGGAGCACCAACCACAGTAAGTATAATTGGAAACATCATACAGTATGTGTAAAAGCTATAAGTTAAACCAAGAAAATCATTTAATGAATTGAAATATAATCCCATTCCTGTAGGAATAGTAAGAATAGCCATTAAAGGGCCTAAAATCATGAGAATGATAGAAAGGAGTAATTTAGGAATTTTAAACATGTCTTTAAACAGCGTTTTTTTAAAAAGAACAATAGCTGGTGTTGTTAAATTCATTATTACCCCCGATTTCTCGCCCTTCATATTTACATTAATCGTTGTTTCTTCTCCCATTTCATTTTCCCTCGTCCTTATTTATAATTTCTAAAAATACATCTTGAAGACTTGATTCGGGTTGATAAAAAGATTTTAGAATTAATTCATTTTCGATAATTAATTTTGGGATTTCCTTTTGAAATTGTTCTACATCATTAGTATTAATATAAATTTTATTTTCCTTTTCATCAATCCAAGCATTTGTAATCATTTCTAACCTTTTAACCACGGATAGGAATGTCTCATTAGAATTAGTATCAATTACATAGAGATTAGTAGAATTAGAAAACCAATTTTTAACATTTTGTACAGTATCAGTTAATTTAATCTTTCCTTTATTGATGATGGTGACTCTATCACACATTTGTTCGACTTCAGAAAGCACATGACTTGATATAAAAATACTCATATCTTTAGAGATTTTCCTTATGTAATCAATAATTTTTTTTCTTACGAGAGGGTCTAAGTTGCTCGTAGGTTCATCTAAAATTAAGAGTTTAGGGTTATGTATTAATCCCGCTGCTAATCCAATTTTCTGTTTCATGCCCATAGAATAAGTCTTGATTTTCCTATCCTTTTCTTCCAACAAATCAAAAAATTTCAGTAAATCCAGCGCTTTTTGTTTTGCAATGTTTTTAGGAATCGAATTCAAACGTGCTAAAAAAATAAGATATTCTAGCCCTGAAAGCTTTTCATAAAAAGCAGGATCTTGAGGGAGAAATCCTATAAATTCTCTAGCTTTTTTAGTACCAGCCTTTTTACCCTTTAAGAAAGCATCTCCTTCTGTAATTGAAATGGCTCCAATTAACATGTTAATTGTTGATGTCTTTCCAGCACCATTTGGACCCAAAAATCCATGAACTCCTGAACTCATTGTAAAATCAATTCCATCTACAGCAAGTATTTTTTTTGTACCAGTTCCATATACTTTTGAGAGTTTATTTGTCCAAATATAATAATCTTCAATATTATCTTGTTGAATAGATTTCATAATTTTATTGTAAACAGGATTTCATTATAATTCATATTATTCAAAATAGCTTTATAAATATTTTCGCATACCGAAACATATGTTTAAAAATTTAAGATTAAAAGTTTTTAAAAGGACGATAAACTAATACAAGGGATTTTTATTAAAAGAAATGGAATTAAGTCTTGATTATTCAAACAGTTATAAAATAAAAAAAATAATTAATAAAATTTAATATATTCATAGGCTTTATTTGGAGATTGAAAACAGTATCTAATTTCTTTAAATCCTTTTTTAAATTCAGCAACTTCTTTTTTAACTTTTTTAGGATCTTTCTTGTCAATTAGTAAATCTTTGAAAAAATCTGCTATATCTACCATTTCACTTTTACCCATTCCGAGACGAGTAACTTCTGAGGTTCCCAACCTTAAACCACCTGGATTTTTGTAGTGTCTACCTTGTGCGATATCCCATGGTAAGAGATTTCTATTAATAATAATATTCGCATCTTCTACTAACCTTTCAATATCTCCCCCTAAGCCAATAGTTTTTTCAAAATTAGTAATATCAACAACAATTTGGTGAGAATCAGTAAACCCTTTATGTTCCATGAGCACATTTATACCCCTTTCGTATAACGCTTGTCCTAAGGCTTTTGCGTTGTTAATTACATCTTTATGGTAAGCTTTACCAAATTCTAACATCTCTGCTAATGTAATAGCCAAACCTGCTACATTATGAAGATGATGGTTTGACAATAAAGCAGGAAACATGCAGGGTTTTAATATATCAATTAAATCTTCCCTATCTGATACAAGTGTTCCGTGTTGAGGACCTGGAAGCGTTTTATGGGTACTCATAGTCATCGCATCTGCTCCTTCTCTTAATGGATCTTGAAAGTAACCTGAACCTATCAAACCGGCTACATGAGCGGCATCATAGCCGACATTACTACCAACTTCTTTCGCAACTTCACTAAGTTCTTTAACAGGGTGAGGAAAAAGAAATACAGAGCCACCAAATAAAACCATTTCTGGTTCAAATTCTCTTATAATTTTCGCTGTAGCGTCTGGATCGATATTCATTTCATCATTGTCAAAGGACATATATTCAATATTCAATCCGCGTACGGTTCCAGCAGTACCATAAATTGCCATCCCGCTCTTCGTAAATTTAGGGGCATGGGATATATGTCCTCCCTTTGGAATTGGCATTATCAGCATTTTTCCATTGTTTTCTGAAGTAAATGCGTTGTACATTGCCAGATTTGCTACAACGCCAGATATAGGTCTCACATCAGCGTGAACGCACTTAAAATATTCTTTTGCAAGTTCCATACAGATATCTTCAACAATATCAATATATTTGCATCCAGCATAAACACGCTCTCCAACCCATCCTTCCGCATATCTATGAGAAAAGTCGCTATTACAAGCCTCATCAACCGCTGGACTAGTAATATTTTCTGAAGCTATTAATGGGATTGAGTTATTGAATAATTCGTTATGTTCGATTAAGATATTTCTAATTTCTTCTATTTTCTTTTTCAATTTTAATCAAGTCAATTTCTTATTTTAATTCTAACATTAAAAAAAATAAAATTCCAATTGTTTTAAACCTTTTGGCAAGACCGAAAGTTTTAAGAGGTAATCACCGTCAAATACAGCACTTTCTAAGAAGTATGTATAAAAGCGAATCGGTAATTTATAAAATAATATTTAAACATTACAAAAATTGTATACGATAAATTTATAGGCTAAAATTAGTTAATACGCATAGAATAATAGAAGTAATGTCTCTTTAATTCTACTCTTTAGAACTTTCAAGGATTAACCGAGCTTCGTACAGATTTAGTTTTCGACCAGATTTCTGCTTTTCTAAGGCAGCAGCTAGTTTATCTTGTTTTAATTTCTCTAGCTCTTCATTTCTAAATGTATTTCGTCTTTTAGGCGCTTTTGGTTTTCTGGACTGATAAGTGGGGCGTTTCGCTTTTGAATCTTTTTTTATTTTACTCATAACCCGTAAAAATTTCTCATGGTATGCATCTGCTGCTTTTTTATTCTCGATTAAATTTTCTTCCAAGGTTTTCTTTTTCTCTCTTAATTCATTGACAGTCTGGTAGATCTCATGCATCTTAGCATGGTAATCTTGAGATTTATTTGACCACTTATTTAATTGTTCATAAATCTTATTCAAATTTATTTTAACAATCTGAATTTTACGGTCTATTTTAAAAAAATCGCTGTTTTGTTGCTCAGCTAAAAACTCTTGTTTAACTTGAGCTAGGCCTCTAATTTTATCAACCATTGCATTTTCTTCGAGAATATCCAAATTCTCGATTTCAATTCTTCTCTCTAAATTTTCGATTTTCTTTTCAATTTGTTTAACTGATACGTACTTCTTAGTTTCTTTTCCCTTTCTACTTTCTTTTATAATATTTTTTCTTTCTTCAGTGAATTTCTCTAACTTGTTTTTATATTCGATTTTCTTATCTTTTAAATTCTTTACCTTACTGTTCCAGTAATCTCGCTTCTTTTTGTAATCGTCTTTTGCAAGTAATAAATATTCCTCGATTTTAACATCAATTTCTTGTAACTCTTTAATATATCCTTTAGTTTTCCTATTTAAATCGTCCCGTTTTTGTCTAAATTCTTCAATTTGAAGTTGAAGTTCTTTAAAAGAGTTTTTTGAACTTTGGGAGGTATTTGTGTTAGCCCTACTCATAGATAAATTCATTAACGAGTATTTATAAAAAAGGTTGCATAAACAATGATTGAGTATTTCAATTTATCATTGATTTAATATTTTTT
>JAEOTS010000128.1 GCA_016839745.1 Promethearchaeota archaeon | reverse complement strand
TGATCTCATGAAAACTTACGAAAATTTCATAGAAATTCAAGCTGAGGTCGTCCCATTTGGGGGAAAGATGATGAAACGAATGGCACAATATAGTTTAAAATTTGTTAAACGGTATTTAGATAAAATTGGAGCTGTGCCACTAATATTCCACTCTTGTTCAAAATGCGATTCAGTTATATCATCCCAAACCATTGTTGATTTAATGTCTTCAGGCGGTTCAAGTTCGTCATAATCGTTGTATTATTTATTTCTGATAATTTTACGATTCTCTTATTTTTCAGAGAGAATTCCTTTTTTTTAATATATGCTATATATATGTTGAGAAACAAATAAAGTATGAAAAAGAAAAAAAGAATTAAAATTGAATTGAAAATATAATTTCATATCGAAAAAATAGGTATATAATTATGCAAACAAGTGAATCAATTGATCCGTTTTTTACCCAGCCATATGTGGATATCGATGAGTGGCGGGACGAGCCTGTACGCCATCGATACGTCCATGGCGGTTTTAAGGACACAGATGCTCGATTCTCGTTATACTTCCCACCTAAGGAACAATACGATGGTCGGTTCTTCCAGTATATCATGCCGATGTCTGGGAATGAAAATCAAGTACAGAATCCAAGTTACCCAGATCCTCCCTACTCATTAGACTTTGCCTTCGAGAGTGGCGGCTATCTTTTGGAATCGAACTTAGGGAGGTTGGACATGTTCCCAGGGGATGATCCCACCATCGCCGGATATCGGACCAGTGTGGCAGTGGCGAAATATTCGCGTGTTTTGGCTTCTGAAATGTATGGTCCCCACCGCTCGTATGGGTATGCTTTTGGCGGTAGCGGTGGAGGATATAAGACAATTAGTTGCATAGAAAACACAGTTGGTGTCTGGGATGGCGTGGTGCCATTTATTCACGCAACACCAATGGCCATGATCAATGTATTCTCGGTACAGGCTCACGCAATGCGCGTGTTGAAAGATAAAATACCCGCCATCATCGATGCGGTAGAACCTGGTGGTAGCGGAGATATATATGCTGATCTAAATGAAGAGGAACGAGAGGCGCTTATCGAAGTGACTAAGATGGGTTTTCCGCCACGAGCTTGGTTCAATTACAGGAGAATAGCGTTCGGTTACACCGGAGTCTTAACTACGCTCCTTGACCCAATGATGAAATGGGATTCTAATTACTTTGAGGATTTTTGGAAGGAACCGGGCTACCTCGGTGCAAACCCGCCCCAATCGCTCTTAGACGCCCGGATAAAACACGATACAACCATAAGCAAGCTTATTATGCCCGAAGATATCAGGAAAATGGGAGGGTCATTGTCTATATCTGCGGGGCAAGCGGGTAATGTAGTCCCAGCAGGATTTGAATTAGAAAGCGTGCCTGAAGGTGACATACAGGGTGCTTCAATATTCTTGAAGAGCGGTGAAGCAGAGGGTTGCGTTGTTTACGCTGTTGCAGCGTTCGATAACATGGTAATGCTAGCCTATGGTGAGGAAAACTACCGGTTACTGGCAGCTGTTAAGGTGGGTGACAAAGTGCAGATCGACAACTCTAATTATCTCGCAACTCAAACCTATCATCGCCATCAGGTTCCGTCACCTGAATATTATGTCTGGGACCAGTTCCGGGGCGCTGATGGTAAACCGCTGTATCCGCAACGACCCGAGATACTGGGTCCGCGTCATGCGTATCAGGGCGCTGGTTCGGTCCAGACTGGCAAGTTTGAGGGCAAGATGATAGTTGTAGAAATGTTAACGGATGAGGCTGCCTATCCTTGGCAAGCTGACTGGTATCGCTCGAAGGTGAAAGCCGCATTGGGAGAAAAATTCGATGATAATTATCGGCTCTGGTTCATTGACAATGCGATGCATACACCACCTGTGATCTCACCTATAGACTCCCATCCAGCAATAACCACTCGAGTTATCAACTATGGTGGTATCTTGCAACAGGCACTGCGCGATGTGAGCGCATGGGTTGAAAAAGGCGTGGCACCTCCTGCGAGCACTATATATAAAGTGGTAGATGGCCAAGTGGAAGTACCACCGACTGCTGCGGAGCGCAAGGGAGTACAACCGGTGGTCAATCTTACAGTAAACGGAGGTATGCGTGCAGAGGTCAATGTCGGGAAGAAAGTTAAGTTTTCCGCGGTTATCGAAGCACCGCCAGATACCGGTTTTATTGTTGGTGTGGAATGGGATTTCGAGGGTAATGGCGATTATCCAATTACCGAGCAACTCAAAGACACCAAGAGCAATCGTGTGAAGGTGAAGACCACTTATACCTTTTCCGAAAGTGGCACATACTTTCCAGCAGTTCTTGTAACCTCGCAAAGGCAAGGTGACTCTCAAACTCCCAATGCACGAATCCGGAACATCGGTCGCGTGAGGGTCGTAGTAAGTGGTGGAGGAAAACAAGAACCTGAAGCTAAGCAATTAATTTTTGAATTAAAAGAGAAACGAGCCGATTTGGGAAATATAATAAACAAGTTCTTTGATACAATTGGACAACATACTACGGTAGCTCAGGGAAAAGAAATATCAACCAATGAGATTGGCCCAAGAACTGAACATTCTACAAAATTTGAAGTTGTTCCTTCTCCTGGTACAACTTTTTATACTATAAGTTTTGAGGATATAGATTCAGGTATTGGCATCTTTATTGAAATAGAAATGGAAGTCACAGGATCCTATAAAATGATGGCAAAAACCATAAAAAAAGTGTTCTCAAAAAGCATTATAGAAAATGCGATAGAGACTCTCAATAAAATTATTAAAGAAACTGAATAATTTCCTTTTTTTTTTAATTCTTTTCGAAAGATATATCTAGAATAAGCTAACTTGTTGTTACTAATAATTTCACGTAACTCATAGAGAGAATGGTTATAGAATAAAAAAAAAAAATAGAAAAAATTTTAATCTCTTAGACCTAATTTGGTTATTGCAAAACGAATTAAACCATCTTCTAATTACATAAAATAATTTAAAATTACTCTCATTAAAATATTTATGTAGCAGTAATTAAATTGCTTCAATTAAGTTTTTCAGATGTATGAAAAGGTAATCTGTTTTCAATGAAAAATGTTAGGGTATGACAATTTATTCTGATGAGGAAATACTGGTCTCCAAATTTTTTATAATAGAATTTAATTATAATTCTAATATGAATGTGAATAATGATATTGACAATCTTTCTAAAATAACATCAGACTATACTGAAAAGGAGACTATGTTTGAACTTAATAATTTTTACAGATTAACTAATAATGATATTAAAAAAGCAACTGAAGTTTATGCTAGAGCTTACTCTAAAATTAAACTCTATGAAAAAGCTCTTGAGGATGTAGAAGAAAAATCACAAGTATTGAAAACATTTTTTGAAGTAGCAATTCGTTATGGACTAAAATATGGGTTTCCTTATGCTCCTTCAGAACAATTAGAAGGAATTTCAATTTGGATACCGCATGAAAAAGCTGATATGACTATGTGGAGATTGATTCGATCTGGGGGATTTAAAAATAGCTTCAAATTGGTTAAAATTGGCAGAGATTTTTTAGCTTCAGTGAAAGGATTAAGTCAATTAGATAAGGATAGGGCCAAAAACATGGTTGGGAAACGTTATTTAGACCTAATGAGTTTAGCAGTTGATCCTGAATATCAAAGAAAAGGTATTGCCAGTAAATTACTAAAAGCAATGTTTAAAAAAACGGATAGTTGTGGATACAGTACATATGTAAGCGCTGATATTGATAATGTAGATTTCTATAAGAAACATGGATTTAAAGTCATCAAGGAAATTAATATCAAAATTAATAATTATGATTTGCCTAATTATGAGATGGTTCGAAATCCTAATAATACTACTTAAAATGGATTAATCAAAAAAAGTAAAAGGAATTCTTTGTTGCCAACTTCTATTCAGGCTTCTTTTTACAAGAATGAGTAGCTTGTTCTCCTTTAGTAAGCTTCATACCGCAATATTGGCAAGAAATTTTCTCCTCTGAATCTTTTTCTTTTAAGGGGGCACGAACTTGTACTTGAGCTGCCCCTGCGAAATCGTCAGGGGGTCTTGGATGAGTGAAAATATAAGGATATGGAGGATAATCCTCACTATCATCATCATCATCCTTAAAGTATCCAAATCGCGCATATTTTTCAAAAAATCTTCTAAATTCTAATAAAGTTAATCCAAGTCTAACATCCCTCGTAGTAGATAAGATTAAAACGGCGTTTTGACCTGCTTGCATTACCAAGAGATACCCTTCGCTCCCTTTTATATACAACTGATCAAAATCTCCTTTTTTAATCTCTATAATTGCCTTTTCAGATAAAGAGAGTAAGGTTGCAGTCATTGCTGCGATTCTCGTTTCGTCGACACCTTGCGGAAGTGCAGATGCTATTGGAAGTCCTTCAGCAGATACAATAGCGGCAGATTTTACTTCGGGGATTGCTCCGAGTAGTTTTTTCAAAAAATCATCTAAACTATCGTCAACCATAGTTACACCACTCATAATTTATTATTTTTATCAGGTTTCTTTTTACAGGAATGAGTTAATTGTTCCTCTTTCGTAAGCTTCATACCGCAATACTGACAATTATTTTCACCTTCGGATTCTTTTTCTTTTAAAAAGGGAGCACGAACTTGGACTTGAGTTGCTGCTGCGAAATCGTCCGGCGGTCTTGGATGTGTGAAAATGTAAGGATATGGAAAGCGATCGCCCCCAAATCTTTTTCTCGCGCGTTTTTCGCCTTTCAGAATGATTAAAATAAGTTGTTCCTCTAAAGCAATCATAATTTCTCCTTTCGAGGTTTCTAAGCGTATGAATTTGAGTCCGCCTTCTTTCAACGCTTCAACGAGTTGTTTTCCAATTCTAATTAAGGATGTAATATCAGCTGATGTGCTTTCGCTTATATCGATATCTATGTTCGAATCAATCGGTCTACCATTCAGATCGCAAATGATCACACCCGCTATTCCCTCGCGATCTTCGAACCTTCTTATTATATAGGGAAATCCTTCTCCCCTAGTATCATCGTAGTTGTATCGTCTTCTATTTTCAGTTATCGCTTTAACTTTTAATGAATCTCTATAGTCTTTTTGTCTCTGAATCTTTTGATACTCTAACTTACGCAGCTTCTTGTCTCTCTCCCATTCATCTTGATAAAATTTAATTTGATCAGCATAAATTAATGCTTGCTCTTTCCACCCTTTTGAAATAAAAATATCTATTATTCGCTTGTATATTTCAATTATCTTACGATATGGTGATTCTTCTTTTAGTCTCCCTTCCTCCAGTGCTAATTCGTAATCCGTTGCCATTTTCTCAGCTTTATCTACGAGATTATCAATTTCTTCCCCAAGATCAGATTTACCTTGTAGAACCTTGTAGAATTCCTTAAGGTCGTCAAACCTTCTCTTTTTAGGTTTTCCAAATCTATATTTTTTTTTCATTTTATATCATAAAGTGATTTACAATCTATCTGAGATATTACAATATCATAAAAAACTACATAATATACTACTCAACATTAATGAAGTGAGTTATTTAAAAATATATTTCATCCTGAAAATTATTGTTAAAAAAAGTAGAAAAAAAAATAGAAAAATTTTTAATCTCGTTGACCTAATATGGTCGTGGAACAAACGCTAAACGCACCGCCGAGGTTATGAGCCAAACCAATCTTGGCGTCGGGTACTTGCCTTCCTTCAGCGCGTCCTTGAACTTGTTTAGCAATCTCCGTAAGCATCCTGCAACCAGTACTTCCAATCGGGTGACCAAAACTTTTTAACCCTCCAGAAGGATTAACGGCAGTTTCTCCATCCCAATTGAATGTACCATTCTTAAGCTCTTCAGCTGCTTGACCTCTATCGCAGAATTGTAAATCCTGACAGTTTATGAGTTCTGTGATCGTAAAACAGTCGTGAACTTCTGCGGCATCAATTTGCTTTCTTGGATCGGTGATTCCTGCTTCTTTATATGCGTATTGCGCTGCTTTTACCGTTGATGGAAAAGATGTAAAATCTGCCCCGGGTCCATTTGAAGGGATGTACCATGGAAAATTGGTGTGAGCTGAAATCGCATTGGCTTTAACTAATACATAATCATCTGCATGAGCGTAAGACTCTGCGAGTTCTGGTCTTGTAAGAATCAACGCGGCTGCTCCGTCCGACATCGCACAACAATCGAAGCGGCCTAGAGGGTCAGCAATCATGGGGGCTTTCATCGCAGCATCAATTGTAATCGGTCTTCGAAAGTGTGCTTTTGGATGATGAGAACCGTTATCATGATTTTTTACGGCAACTCGAGCAAGATCCTCCTTTGTCCAACCAAATTCGTGGAAGCATCTAGTTGCTGCCATCGAAAACATTGCGGGTGCGGAAGGCGTAGGATATAATGGATGTCCGAATTGTGTAAAGCCTGGCAATCCACTGCCTCCTTCGTCCATTAGTTTCTCTACTCCACAAGCGAGAGCAATATCGTACGCTCCGGAAGCAACAGCAAATGAGGCGTTACGAAACGCGTCCATGCCAGAAGCGCAATAATTTTCCACTCGAGTGGCAGGTTTACCGTCCAATCTTAGGATATCTTCTACCATTGCACCTGATAATCCAGTAAAATAGTAAAATATTCCAATCCAGCTCGCATCAACCTCATCCTTAGTGATTCCGGCGTCTTTTATTGCGCTTTGGAACGCTTCGAAAAGTAGGTCGTGTTGCGACTTGTCCCACAGTTCTCCATATTTTGTCATATCGCAACCGATAATTGCGACTTTGTCTTTAATACCATGTCTTACCATATTTATTACCTCCTTTAAGGTCTCCCCCTCACGGGTCGACATTTCCAATAATAATTTTTAAATTCAGCACCTTCGTGTTCTTTTCTGAAGGTCAACTCAACTCTCATCCCAATTTTGACGTTTTCTTCGGGATTTTCAATTTCAGTCATATTGACGAGCACTCTACCACCACCATCGAGGTCTATCACGCATCGAGGGACAGGTGTGTTGAGATATGCTCCACCAACCAAGTGATCAAGGGTATATGTAAAGAGTTCTCCTTTCTTTTCGAGTTTCACGCTTTCAAGTTGATCATCAGCCCTACAAACGGAACAAGCTCGTGACATGTCTGGATATTGCACGGCACCGCAATTCTTGCATTTTACCCCATACCACTTATAAACTGAAGCAGTGTCGCGCCAGATTAAAACAGCTGAGCTCTTACGTGTATATCTGTCTTTATGGAGTAATTCTTTAGACTCAACGAACTTGTTGTAATTCTTGAGGAGGGCCATCGATTTTTGGTGACCGATAAAACCCATTCTTCCTTTACCAATATCTTTAACACCATCTTTATCTCGAATGTGCATTAGAATCGCATCTGCTCCATCTCCAAAGCCAGCCATAATAATTTTGGCATCTGGTTTAGGTCTTCGTAAACTGGCAATGAGGAGCATGAAGGGCATTGGCGTCCCTGTGTCTCCTACTTGAAAGAATAAGCTATTTTGAGCGACTCCTTGGCCAAACTTCATTATTTTAGAGATTCTACTGTGCATTCGGGGGTTATTATAGTAATAAGCTGCAATATCAATGTCTTCGGAAGGATTTAAATTATTGCGTTTCAAGATTTCCGACATTACTTTTGTGATGCTTTCCACATAAAACTTCGCGTCCATTTTAACTTCAAAAGTTCTGATGAACTCATCTTTATCCGCTCTTTTCCACGGTCCAGTCACATTCGCTGAGACTGAATAATAATCATCAATCGAAATTGGAATATTTTCTTCATCCGCAACGAGTATAGCTGCAGCACCATCTGCAAACCCAAATTCCCACATAGTTGAGGGTTCAGGTTTTCTAGTATCAGCTGCTACTACCAAGATACTATTGATGTCTTTGTTAGCCTTGATTGTATCAGCAGCCCTAGCTAAGGCTGTTGTGCCTGCTTTAGTAGAATCCGTGAAATCTGCGGTAATGATATCAGCTCTCATATCGAGTACGGTAGCGATTAATGAAGCTGAATCCTTTTCGGTATATACTTGTGTTGTTGAAGCAAAGAAGATTCCATCAACTGTTTTTGGGTCAATTCCCGCCAAGCAATCGAGTCCTGCTTCTACGGACATTGTTAAGCTGTCCTCATCTATCATCGCTACTGCTTTAGTCCCTGGAACTGAGGGAAAATCCCATGCTTTCGCAATAAGTTCTCTGGATAGCATGTATTTAGGTAGATAAGCACCATAACTTTTAATACCAATTGGCATATTAATTTTTTACCTCTTATATCTTATATTTCTGTTGTTTGGATATATAAAATTAGTTATATGATTCTCAATTTTTGAAATTAAATATATTTTGGTTTTTAATTTCGAGTTTTCTTCAATTTAGTAACTACCTTCCTTGAAGAATAAGTATAAAATAGTTCGCCAAAAGAAGTAAAACTATTAAAAAATGTTAAATACTACTCGAACTTTTTTTCTAAAACAATAATTATTGGCTCAAATCCCGTTTTTCCAAAGATGTCTATTAATTTTTGGTCCCCTAAATATGCCATATTAATTCGTACGGCTTCGCAGCCCCAAGATTTGAGTATTTGTATGGCTCTATCTGCGAGAATTTTGCCTACGCCTTTACCGATGAATTCTTTTTCGGTAGCCCAATTATTTAAATAACCGATATATTGTCCTAAGTTGCTCTTTACTGCTTCCAACATCCCCATCGACACAACTTGACCTGTTTTTTTAAGTTCTGCGATTAAGGTTATTCGTTTCAAGTTGGGTTTAAATTGCCGTAGACCGGAAGTTTCTCTCCATTTTGATTCAACGAACCCAATATTATATTGGCTCTGGAGTTCTTTTAATATTTTTAGAGTTGCTTGATAGTCAGATGTTCTATAATTTCTAATAATTATTTCATCTTCTTTTAATATCTCTTCAGTCATTTGTCATTCACCATTCCTTTAATAATTAAGATTTTTTTAAAAGTTTTAAATCAATCCTTTTTGAGAGTAATTTTTCATTCGTTACCTCGTCAATAATAAAGAAGATATAATCGTCGATATACGGAATGATCGGTGAAATAAATACTAATTCTTCTTGAGCGTCCCAGACATCGATTGTTTCGATCATCACTTCTTTCTCAAAATACTCTTTAAGGTGATTAATTTTCACTACTGTCCCTTTAATAGCGTGAAGCGAGTTATTTTGGACTAATATCTCTAATTCTTGGCTATCTTCTATAATATTAATTTTAAGTATCATGAAGGGTTTCTTATCAACGAAATTCACTTCTCCTTTTAAACTAGGATCAAATAATTGAATGTTTGAGAATGTGCCATTATAATCTTTGCCATATATATGCGAAACATCTATACCTTTAAATGCTAAATAGGCTATGGCTTTTTGCATTCTTATTGAAGTAGTGTCAGAATTCTTTATTACATCGGAAAAAAATTTATTAGTAGTAGTTTCAATTTCAGTTCTGAGTTCTTTCTTAATTGATTCGCCCTCTTCTATACGGTCCTTAATTTTCGGTGATTTAATTACCTCCCCTTTTAAAATCTCAGAGTCAATTATTTCAAACAACTTGTTCTTGTATTTATCTTGCACTGCTTGAGTAAGAAGTCTAATTAACTCATCTCCGAAAAGTTCAATCTTGTCTGGCAGCGATAAGATAACTACGATAGTTTCAGGAGTTTCTTCCTCGAGTCCAGCTCTTCTTTTTTGCCTCTTAGAGTGCGTCAAAAATTTCTTACCAAAGAAAGTAAGCCCTTTAAATTCGAGATCTATATGGTCTAATGCGTCAGATTCGTCTAAGGTTAAAAACCAAATAGGATGATATTTAATCGGGCGCATGAATTTTTTATTATTTCTATATTGATCATCGGGGTAAATCAATAAGGGCATATGACCTTGAGCTTCGTCAAAATACATTACATAGACTACAGCTAAGTCTTCAAAAGGTTTTTTTACCGATGATGAATCAAATAAATCAGCCAAGAACTTATCCTTTTAGTTGATTAATTTCGTAATATACTATAGAATTAAATAATTCTTTGTCTAAAAGTTTAATTAAAAAATATGTATTATTATTAATATCATTTTTGAAGTGGGTATTTATGCAAATAACAGATATTAAAACATATGTTTTAAAAATGGATTTTAAAGTTAAAATTGGAAGTATGCCGAGACTTCAAGCGAGCGGTCTTTATACAAACCTCAAAACAGATGAGGGTATTGAAGGCTGGGCCTTAACGCATTGGAATTTGAGCAACCTCGCTCAAAAACAATTCATCGATGACGCACTGAAAAGACTAGTTTTGAATAAAGATCCTTTTATGGTTGAGGAAATCTTTCATGAAGTATATCAAAACACTAATAGAATTATGTTCGGAATACCTCAAGCTACTTCTGCTATACAGATTGCATGCTGGGATATAATGGGAAAAGCAACTAAACAACCAATTTATAAATTGCTCGGAGGACGGAAAAAGCAGGTTAAATGTTATGCTTCTATCCTACGTGCTTATAAACCTAAACCTGCTGTCAAAACGGTCGAAAACGCTATAAACCCAGAGTTAGGTGGTTTTAAGGCGGTAAAATTGCGAATTGGAATGGGAGTTGATCAAGACGCAGCAATTTTGAAGGAAGTCAGAGATGCTTTTCCTGATATTGAAATTATGGTAGATGCAAATTCGGCTTATCATTCTGTTAACGATGCTTTTAGAGTAGCAAAAGTATGCGAAAAATACGATGTTTTATGGTTAGAAGAACCGATTCCTACAGATAATACCAATGGACTCGCAAAGTTAAGGGCAAAATCACCGGTTCAGATAGCTGGAGGTGAAAATGACATGGGAATATTTCGATTTGAGGAAATTCTTTCCAGAGAATGCTTTGATGTCATTCAACCAGATGTTACGCGAGTTGGCGGTTTTCTACAATCAAAGAAGATCGACGCTATGGCAGAAGTTAAAGGAGTTGAATGTATACCACATATTTTTGGTTTTGGGCATATTATAGCAGCTGCTTTGCATGTGATCATGGCAACGCGGTGTGAATGGTGCGAGTTTCCCTTTTATCCTGAGGAGTTTCAATTGCTTGAAGAACCAATAAGGGCAAATAAAGGAAAAATTAAAGCGCTAGAGAAACCGGGATTGGGAGTAGAGATTAATAAAGAGATGTTTGAAAAAAATGTGTTAAAATAACTCCAAAAGAAGGCGAGATAATGCGACCTATTACTGAAGAAAAATTCGAGTTAATTTTAGATTTATTAGAAGATAAGAAAATCGATATTCTAATGATAACAGATTACGAAAACAGTAGGAATGTTAACTTACAATATCTATCTGGTCATCCAACCGACGCAACATTATTAATTACTTCAAGTGGAGAATCGATTTTAATACCGTGGGATGTTGCCTTAGCTGCAAAACATTCTGAGGTTGATGATATAATAAATCCAGCTAATTTTAGTTATAATCTATTTTTAGCTTTGAAAGATTTATTTGAGAATCGTTGGAAAAAATCATCTATTATGGTAGGAGTCCATTCAATGACTTATTATGGCTTCATTGTAAAGATGAAAGCGCTTATTCCTGGAGTAAAGTATTTTGAAGAACCTATACAAATTGATAACATTTTAGAAAAACTAAGAGCAACCAAAACCGATTTTGAGATTAAGAAATTAATAGAAGCTGCGCAAATTGGAACAAGAACGATCGAGGATATTCAAGATTTTTGTTTAAATGCTCATGATGGTACAGAGAAGGATTTATCTTTTCTCGTGCGAAAAAAAATGGCAGATTATGGAGCTGATGATGTATCTTTTGAACCTCTTGTTGCCAATTCTTCCCGTGCACACGAGATACACCAACATCCCTTTGCTAGCGATCAACGATTTAATTTGCCGGGATTAGCTTTAATTGATTTTGGTGCAAAATTCGAAGGGTACTGCAGTGATATTACTGTACCAATAAGTTTCGGGAAATTATCAGATGAGCAGATTAAAATGCGTGAGGTAACTATCAAAGCTTATGAAGCAGCAATTGAAACAATTGATATAAATGTACCCCTATGGAAAATCCATGATAGAGCAGAACAAATACTTAAAAAAGGAGGATTTTCAATGCCATATTCTTTAGGCCATGGGTTGGGTTTAAGTGTCCACGATTCTCCTTTAATATCCCGTAAACCCACTGATGAATATTCTAAAAAATACTGGAAAGAAGAAACAATTCAAGATGGAATGGTATTTACAATAGAACCAGGAGTTATGAAACAAGGATTGGGAGGCCAGCGACTTGAAAACGATGTAGCAATTCTTAATGGAAAGGTTGAAGTTATTACAAAATCAAAACCTTTAACATTTTGAAAGTTTGGGGCTAAAAGATTATTTTCCCTTAATTTAATTTATTATTTACTTTTTTGCATAAAGCATGTAAACACCCATAAGGGAAAATCGACTATTTTTTTCTTTTATCACATGAAATCCTTTTTCTTCTAACATATCCCCTAATTTGTCAAGAAGATTTTTTCCGCCTTCGATATGTTCGTGAACTTCCATAGAAATTTGTTGAATTTTATCCCAATCAGGTTGTTTAATGCCTGCAAGTACTTGGAATTCGTAATTCTCAGCATCAATTTTCATTAGATTTATGGTTTTAAGATTATTTTCTTGAATTATATCTGAAATGGTCCGCAATTTACAGGGAACTAATTCTGCTTTATACATACGTTTCAATCCCCTCTTGATAATACTCTTTCGCATAAATTTTGGAACAAATTTTGCACCTGGGATAAAATCAACAACAGTTTCATTATAATTACGAAGAAATTGATTCACTTTCAGGTCCCAATCAAATTCTATAATGGCAGAATCGGCACTAACTTTCGGGTAGTAATGAATTTCCGTGATTTCCTCTCTTTCAGCTAATCCAATGTTAAAATTTCTAACTTCAGCAGGTATATTCTTGAGATTTTCCTCTAACACTTCAAATATTATGGGTACGGGTTCGAAAGTAAATATTTGTAAATTTTTCGCTTTCGTTGCTATATAACGAGAGAATAAACCGATATTTGCTCCAATATCAAAAACTATATCATTTTCTTTTACATGAATACCATGGCGAAGATATTCGTTTTTAACATATATCTCATCGTAAACATCAAGTGCGGTTAATTTATCTATGTATGAAATGACTTCTCCATTTGGTAATGTAAGCGTTTTCAAAATTTCAATCCTTTTACAAATTCAAAATACTTAGATACTCTAGGAAAATATGCTTTACTAATAAATTTTAAATAAATCATCTAACTATTGCTTTTATGTCAAATGGTAATGATTGGTTTGAAGTCATAAAACAAAAAGAATACTTATATATCATTCGAGAAAGGCTGGATGAAATAGATCCTCGCTTTCTTACAACTTATACTAACCTTTATTTGATTTTGGGTCCTGATAAAGCTTTATTGATTGACACGGGTAGCGGACTCTTTCCTCTTAAACCTACAGTAGATAAATTAATTGAAAAAAGGGAATTGTTAGTGATTAATACTCACTCTCATTTCGACCATAGAGGCTCTAATGATGAATTCGAAACAATTTTCATTCACGAGAATGAAGTGAAAAACGCTTCTATGCCGTTTGATATATCCATTCTAAAAGACTCATCAAAAAAAATAGTAAACCGATATTCTAATAAAAAGTTTATATACCAACCTTCTATTACAGTAGAACCTTTGAAGGATGGTGATCGGTTTGATTTAGGGGATATTTCAGTTGAAATCATCCACACTCCGGGTCATTCAATAGGTTCCATATCTCTTTTAACAAGTAAAGGAGAGTTGTTCACAGGGGATACCGCTCATTACGGTACGATGTATCTCCCAAAGAAAAAAGAATTTCCAATGATTCTGAATAGTATATCTAGGTTAAAAGATTTATTTGATGTAAATATTGCTCAAGAGATATATCCTTCTCACGAACAATTCGCTGTAGGGCGAGAATTACTTGATAATCTATATGATGGAATTAATAATATAGAAAATATTTGGGATTCTAAAGAAAGATATAAATTTCTTCGAGCTTGGATTTTAGAAGACGATAATTTTAAATATATAATTTAAAAAAATAGATGAAGGATGATTAAAATTATGAAAAAAGTCGATGTTATACCTATAAACACTAGTTGGAATCAAATAAATAAAAGAAAATCAATTGAAATTCCAGTTGAAGTACCGGGATCTGTATTCGAGGCATTGATTGATAATAATATAATTGATGATCCTTTCTATGGAGTAAGAGAACACGAAGTCTCTTGGGTTTACGAATCAGATTGGGATTATGAGACTGAGTTTGATCTCGATCAAAGTTTTTTAGAACATCAAAACATTTTACTCCACTTCTACGGGCTAGATATTATATCGGAGATTATTTTAAATAATGAAAATCTTGGATTTACTAATAACATGTTCGTCAGATACGATTTTAAAGTAAAATCAATATTAAAGAGAAAAAGTAATAAATTGATTATTAAATTCAAAAGTCCTACTATAAAAGCACGTGAAGAGATAGAAAAGAGGGGTATGAATTTAAATACGGGGGAGGATGCGATTCCAGGAGTACCATATCTCCGTAAAGCCCAGTATTCTTTTGGTTGGGATTGGGGGCCTAAACTACCTGACATAGGGATATGGCAACCAGTTGAATTAATAGGATACGATGTTCTTAAAATCGATTCTATTTATGTAAACCAAAAATTACACTATAATAAGAATGTTGATGGATTAACTAATTTAGAAGAGATCACTGATCTAGGGGTTATGTCAACTGATTTATCTATTATAGTATATTTAGAGTCGGATTTACCAATCAATGAACTCCATCAATATTGTTTAAAAATTAAATTGGAAGCTCCCGATAGTAAAATTTTTACATCTGAAACATTTATCGATAATCTAATACCTAAAGTGGAGTTTAATCTCGAATACCCGTATCTATGGTGGACCCATGATCTTGGTATGCCTAATTTGTATGATCTTACAGTTGAGATTTTTAAAAACGGGGTAATAGATTCCTTTAAGCAGAAGGTTGGTATAAGAGAGATTCGTTTAATACAGAATTCTGATGAGTGGGGAGAATCCTTTTTCTTTAGGTTAAACGGTGTTCCTATATTTGCTAAAGGAGCTAATTGGATTCCAATAGATAGCTTTATTCCCAGAGGGAAAAAGAGAGGTCTCTATGAATCAAACTTATACAACGCAAAAGAAGCTAACATGAACATGCTTCGCGTTTGGGGCGGAGGAATCTATGAGGATAATATTTTTTACGATTTATGCGATAAATTAGGTATTTTAGTCTGGCAAGATTTCCCATTTGCGTGTGCGTTCTATCCATATGATGAAGAGTTTACAGAAGATATAAAGAAAGAAGCTACTCAAAATATTAAGAGATTACGAAATCATCCAAGCTTAGCGTTATGGTGTGGGAATAATGAGATTGAGTGGCTTTGGAAATACCTGGTAATGAGGTCTGAAATTACTGATGGAGACATCATCAACGAGTTCATAATAGGATATTTAAAAATATTCGAAAATTTGTTACCCAAATTACTTGAAGAATATGATCCTAATCATCAATATTGGCCTAGTTCTCCTTCTAATGGCTTTGTAGGGAAAAAATTTGGTGAAAATAATTCTAATTCACCAAATACGGGTGATTCGCACTTTTGGGACGTTTGGCATAGAAATAAACCGTTTAAAGCGTATCGTGAATTCAATTCGCGTTTTATGTCAGAATTCGGCTATGAATCTTTCCCATCTATAAAAACTATTGAAGATTTTTGTCCTACAGAGCAATTTGATTTTTTCTCGCCAATCATGGAAAATCATCAAAAAAACTTAGCTGGGAACAGGAAAATATTGAAATATATGAAAAAGCGATTTACTATACCTCAAGAGTTTGAAAATCAAGTAATTTTATCACAGGTAACACAAGCAGAAGCCATCGAATATGGAGTTGAACATTGGCGCCGAAATCGAAACGTTTACCATTGTATGGGTGCACTTTACTGGCAATTGAATGATTGTTGGCCAGTAGCTAGCTGGGCGTCTCTGGATTATTATAATCGTTGGAAAGCATTACATTACTATGCTAAAAGGTTTTATCAACCTGTGTTTCCTAGCGTTAAAGAAGATGCTAAATCTGTAGAGTTTTGGGTAACAAACGATCTTCGTACCTCTCAAAAATTACATTTCGAATGGAAAATCTACAAATCAGATGGAAGAGTAGAAAAAAACGGCTCTTATGAATCAAAGATTTTTCCGTGTTCATCAAAGAAGCTTGGAATGGTCGGTATTTCTGATCTGAATCAAGAAGATAAGGATTTATCGGATTATGCTATTTTTTTCGTGTTAAGATACCAAAATCTTGAAGGTGAACAAGAATTTCACGGATTTAGGTTGTTTTCAGCTCCAAAAAAATTTCAGCTAAAGGATCCTAATATACATTGGGAACTCAGCGAATACTACTGTGAAGATACTAATGAAAAAGAATACGAACTTAAAATATCTGCAAATGAAATTGCTCTATATGTTCATGTAGATTCAAAAAAGTTTGATTTTATAGCTTCGGATAATTACTTCTCTTTAGAACCAGGCGAATCGAGAACTATTACGCTGAAAAATTTAGGTTTGGTATATTCATCGGAACCCGCGTATAAAAGCGTTAAAAAAGAGGATTTTTCGGTGAAATCGTTATACGATTTATTGGAAAATTCATAAATTTTTTACTTTCTAATTAAATATTATACATAATTCAATTAGAAAGTAAAGGATTGAAATTTTGACAAAGAAGGAAAAAATAGTAATAATTGGGGCTGGTTCTTTACAATTTGGATTGGGATCAGCGGGAAGTATAATTCATAGCGATATCTTAAAGGGATCTACAATAAGTTTGCACGATATTAACCGAGAAAATTTAGATTTAGTGACCCAATCGTGCAGAGAAGCAATTGAGCAAAAGAAGTTAGATTTTGATTTAGAATCTACAGTGGATCGGAAAAAAGCCTTAAAAGATGCTACCTTCATCATTAACTCCATAGAAGTTCCTCCAAGATTTGAATGGTTTGAGAAAGATTACGAAATCCCTCGTAAATATGGAAATAAACAAGTTATGGGCGAAAATGGGGGTCCCGGAGGACTATTTCATTCTTTACGGGTGATTCCTCCGATCCTTGAAATTTGCGAAGATGTTGATAAAATTTGTCCCGATACTTTTATGATTAATTACTCAAACCCTATGAGTAGAATCTGTTTAGCAATCAAGCGAAAAGTTCCTTCACTAAAGATAGTAGGTTTATGTCATGAATTTCCCGACTTTGCACCTCATTATTCCAAGATTCTCAACACACCACTATCTAATCTTGAGATAAGAGCTGGAGGCCTAAATCATTTTGGTGTTGTTCTCTCAATACGATATATCGATAAGGATAAAGATGCATATCCGGATCTGAGAGAAAAGGCTCCAGAATATCTTAGTACCATAAAAGAACCTATATACGATGTTGATTTAATCAAATATATTCTTGAAAAGTTTGGATATATCCCGTACACTCAAGATTCCCATTATGGAGAGTATATCTCGTGGGGTTGGGAAAAAGCAAACATCCAAGGCGTAAGAGATTTTTATACCTTTTACAAACGCAATACACTTTTGAATGGAAGAAGACTTCTACGGTCAATAAAGGGAGGAAAGGGCGCAAGGCTTGTAGCACCAGACTATGAACGAGCAATTCCGATTATTGAGGGCATAATAACTGATTCTAATCATGAAGAGGCTTCAGTAAATCTACCGAACGAAGATGTTATTACTAATATACCCCGCGATTTAGTTGTAGAATGTCCCGCAATTGTCACCAAGAAAGGATTAAAAGCGATCAAACTTGGAGATTATCCAAAAGGATTAGCAGCATTAATACGCAATCAAGCTTCGGTTCAAGACTTAGTAGTAGAAGCGATTCTTAAAAAATCAAAAGAAATCGCATTTCAAGCTCTGCTCTTGGACCCAACAATAGACAATGCCTCCAAAGCCGAGGAAATGTTTGAAGAAATGCTAAAAATAAATAAGGATTATATCGACTTACAATAAGATAATAACTACTTTTTTTTGATCAATTCTTCTTTTTCGAGATGGCTAACTAGTTCTAATATTTGGCCTGGCGTTATAATTGTTTCATATTCTAACGAGAGAAAAGCGGATATTTTTATTATATCGTACCCTTTCCCTAACAGATTTATCAACTCGTTAAGTGGCCCTAAATATTCGTACTTCAATTCTTCCATAAATTCTTTAAAAACAGGCATCCTAAATAATTTAAAAAGTTCTCTTACAACAAATGGTCCTTGGTTGTTAGGTTCGTAAATATCAGCATATTTTGACTCAAGAATTTTTATATCATTTTCATCAAAACTGAATTTTTCATTCCACTTTACATTCTGGTATTCAATTAATTTGTTCATCTCATCTTTCGTGGACTCTATTAGTAAGAGAATCTCTGAAGAAGCATCTGTTAATTTTATCCATTCTAAAGATTCAAACTCATATTGTAGACTCGATTTTAGGATTTCTCTACCCAACAAGAATAAATCTTTTCGAGACCCTGTTTCATTTGAGGTTTCTAAAGAATCAATAGACAGGGATAACTCTTCCTGAAGTTTGACCGAGCTTCCAATTCTTTTAAATAATCCTTGACGATACAAAGGCCAAAATTTCTTTATACGCACTACTTCAAAAGTTGAAAGGACATAAGAGATACTTAAAGCCATTGAGATTACTCTTTTTAATTCGGTTGAATCACAATATTCGACGGTATCCATAGAAGAATGATAGTGTAAATCCTCGTGACCAAACATGAGGGAGGGAATTCCAAAATAGGAATCTATAAAGAGAACGTGATCGCTACCTCCATCGAAGCTTCTAAGGCGATAAGACATTGGAGTTTTAGTCCCATTGAAGGCAATTCCCTTTGGGTGATCTGCAATTTTTTTTACAAAGAAAGATGTAATATCGTTAAGAATCGACGGTGTAGAACGAGGAGCAAGATTAACTTCTAAGGGGAAACCTATCTTTAAAGGATGTTCTCCTATCATATCTAAGTTTATACACGCTAATACATTTCTCATCTTATCTTCGTGATGATTCATCCAAGGTACAGTTCCATTAAATTCTGGAACCCATACGAATCTTAGCGTTCGCTTAGGGCTATCTAATATTTCATTATCAATTGAATATTTAAAGGCTCTCGCTAGCTCAAGTAAACCTGCAGCACCGCTCGCATTGTCGTTTGCACTTGGGAGTGGATGGCACAAATGAGCAATAATAACAATTTCTTGTTCGGGGAATTCCGTTCCTTTAATAGAAGTAGTTAGTACTTCTAAGTTACCTTCCAGAAACTCGGCTTTAATGTTGGCTTTTACCTTAATAGGACCTTTTTCTAATAATTCCTTTAAATGCATTGCTTGATTATAAGATATGCTAAAACCAATTTTTGAGTTATTGATTCTTTCCTTGGTAGTAAAAAATCCATTATAAATACGACGATCAAAATTATCTCTCGTTCTGTTCAAATCAGGATAATAAATGACTCCTATAGCCCCACTTTCTTCGATGTATGAACGATACATAAAGATTGGGCCTGACATCAATATGATTTTTCCATTTATGTCATGTCTTTCATAATCTTCCTTATTCTCTCCTTTACCAATATCTATTATTTCTGTGGTAACATCACACGATTTTGAATGCGTAATGATTGAAGTTGGTATGTCGTTGAAATCACATAGTTTCATCTTTTCAGGTTCTACAGTCCATAATTCCCCTGTTTCGATCTCCCATTGATACGGCGCTTGATATCCCCAATTGGTAGTTTCCCCGTCAGCAGGAGATTTAAAATGTTCTATATCGTCAAAACCTAAAGTCACCAGTTCTTCCTTAATTGTCTCTAGACTATCGTGATATCCATTAGATGCTTGAACACGATTATACTGGGAAATTTTAGCCACCCAATCCCACGCTTTTTGCCCATTTACTACACCTAAGATATCGTTAAGGAATTTTTCAATATCCATACTACACACTTCTTTATGATTAAAAATAAATTTAATATCAATAATGACTTTTTTCAAATAAATTTGATACAAAACATTTTGCATATTATAGAAAAATTCTAAGTTTTCAAATTTAATTAAAACTATAGTGATGAATTGATAAGAGACTAAGTAAAATGAAACCCCCAGTTTGTTGTATTTGTGATAAAAGATTAGATTATCCCGATGAAGGAGGTTTAATATATTTTAAAAAGAGACCTTCTGATAAAAAATGGGATACAATGATGGAAGAGAAAGGAATGGTTGGACATCCTCCTTATGCAGAATGGTTTTGTGGAGACCATTATGAAAAAGCTAGTGGATTAAAGGAATTACCCATTGATAAAGCCTTAAAGATGATTATAAAACCAAGAATTTCTTAAGTATTCAGAAAAGATTATAAGTCTTCACGGATAAATATTTATATAAATATTTATATCTATGGTTAAAGATATGACTTCTAAAATGATTTCAATTAGGGACGATATATATAAAAACCTGAAGAAATTAAAAAATCCGAATGAAAGCTTTTCAGAATTATTAGAACGGTTGATTAAAAATCAAAAGAAGGACCCTTTAAAACATTTTGGTATCGCAAATAATCTTTCGGATGATATTTTAGATGAGTTTGAAATAACAATTAAGGAAGGAAAAAAGAAAGATGCTATTATTTCATATTCAAAATTCTCAGAAATCTGGGGAGATTAGTTATTATAATCGTGGATACTACAGTAGTTATTGATATTTGGCGTGGTAGATCTAAAGTAAAATCTGTTCTAAAGCCTTATTCTGACCAATCCATATGTATTTCTGCTATAACTATTGCCGAGATTTACGATGGATTAGGATATACAAAAGAAATAAAGAATGAGAAAATTTATAATCAAATCAAGGACCAAATAGAAAAAATTCTTTCTGAATTTCATGTAATTCCTCTAAATTTACAAATCCTCCAAGAATCAGGAAGTTTGAAAGGTCATTTAAGAGCAAAGGGAATTATACTTGATTTAGCAGATTGTATAATTGGTGCAACAGCAAAACTAATGAATACCGAAAAGTTGATAACAAGAAATATTCGTCACTTTCAAGATTTTGGATTAACAATAGAAACCTATGAAATTTAACCCGTAATAAAATAAATTTATTAAAATATCTGTCTAGATGTAAGAAGATTAATTACTAAACCATAAAAACTCATAGTCCCAATTTTATTCAAAAATTTAAAAGGTTAATTCTGAGATAATATCAACGAGTTCATTAGTTAGAGTAGCTTGAGCTGATCTTGGGCTTCCGCCTCCTTTTCCCCCAAACTTTTTGACTAACTCATCAATAATTTCGTTTGCTTTGAAAGCTTCATTATTAGAAAGAATATGTACTTTGTTACTGTCAGAATTCATTATTAAAAGATATTTTGGAGGAAATTTTTTAAAGGCTTTAGACAAAAACTTATAATCTACCTCAAAATTTACCACTCCGATTTTTATACCCCCTAAGGTGGTATTAGGAGAGATAGCAATTAGTTCTAACGCTTTTTCAATCAATTTTTCATTTTCCTCCTTAAGTTTAAAATATTGTGTCTTAAGAGAGGTAAACAGGTTTGTAACAGATACGTTTAATGTGCTTGCTAAATCAAGTGTGTCAATATTTTGTTTAGAAAGCATTTTAATCGCTTTGCTTCCCACAAAATACTTAAACTCACTTCCCTTTTTGATTTCATAAAAATATACAGACCCTATCTCCGATGATTCCCCAATATGGGTCCCTCCGCAGCAGTTTATATCATAATCTTCTATTTCTATTATTCTAAGGTTGTTTTCAGCTGAAATTCCCCCTCTCAACTGTTTACTATACTGCTTGATTTCATCTTTGGGTATTAATTTACTTCGAAACTGTAGTTTTTCAATTGTACAAAACTTAAGGAATTGCCGTAAGACATCTTTTAACTCATTTTCACTTACGCGTTTACTTATGTGAAGAGAGACCTCTTCGAAACTTATATTTGCTTTTAGAGTATCAATATCTAATTGATTTTTAAAAATAGCAGACAATACATGTTGTGAAGAATGAGCTCTCATTATACCGTACCGATATTCCCAATCAATTTCTCCCTCTATAATGTCACCGATTTTCAATTTCTCACGAAAAGGATCAGATAAATGATGAACTATAAGATCGTCCCTCTTTGATACAAAATCTACATTAAATTTATTACCATCCTTAATAATAACGCCTTTATCGCTTATCTGATTTCCACTCTCAGGATAAAATAAAGTTCTATCTAATATAATACCCTCTGGTGTGAAATCAATAACTTCAGCTTTAAAGGATGTTTCATAAGGAGCATCCCAGTATAACTTTTCAGTCATTTTACCGTCTCTTATTTTATTATTCGTGAAAGAATCCTTTCATGATCAAACATACATATCTTCATATTATCTTACAATTTAGAAATCATGAATTTCTTAATATTTTTTTGGTGGTTTTTGCCTTTCATCCTTTATTTTCCCTTTTAACAAAGGATCGTGAGTTTTTTTCATCCAATTATGAAGTATGAGTCTGTATTCGAGTAAAATATCATTATACGCAAGATTATAAGCAAGGTTATGGATTTCGTTTGAATCTTGCTTTAAATCGTAAAGTTCTTCTTTCGGCCTTTGCTTTTTTGCTTTATTCATCAGCTCTGGACCAGAAAGACCTTTTTCCATATATATAGGTATTTGATACAGACTTTGGCTTGGTTCATAATTGCGAATGTATTTGAATTCTCTAGTTCTGATGCTCCTCATAGGATCGTAAATCTCGTGATAGTTTTTCTCTGTAAAGATTTCTCTCCTAAAAGGGAGATTAGTATCTTTTAGAACAGGTAGAAAGCTTTTCCCCTCTATGTTTTTTGGAATTTCTGCTCCAATAAAATCTAATAATGTCGGCATAAGATCGATATTGCTTATCATTTGCTCAAAGACTTTTCCACCAGTAAAAAAAATGTTATTAGGACAGTTCATTATGAGAAGCGTCTTTATGCCCGGATCATATAGCGTACACTTAGCTCTCGGGAAAGGGCTACCATGATCAGTAGTGTAAATAAAAAGGGTATTCTCTCTTAAACCAGTATTATCTAAAATTTCAATAATTTTTCCTATAGTTTCGTCTACTGGGTTGATAATTCCATAAAATAGACTTAAATCTTCTCGGACTTTATCAGATTCAGGTAGAAAAGGAGGAACTATAACCGTTTTTGGATCCACTGGTTCACTCCATATGTCAAATGGACGATGTATCTCAATTACGCCTAAATTTGCATAAAAGGGTTTGTTATCATCTTTGTGTTTTTCAATAAATTTCTTGTATTCGCTTAACATATTTTTCGTATCGTAATTGTAATCCTTCTTCCTTTTACTTATGGTATCGTATCCTAATGTTTTGGCATCCACGCTCTCGTGCTGTAAACCAAGAAGATGGGTTGAGTATCCATTTTCTCTTAAATACATTGGTATCGTTTTGTTATTAGGAGGTAATGTCCATCCCTTATTCACAAGCCCCATTAATCCATTTTGGTGTGGATATAGCGATGTTTGTATACCCCCTCGACTAGGACTACATTGAGGTGCTGTACAAAAATAATTCGTGAAACGGATGCCCTCTTTTGCAAGTTTGTCCAGATTAGGCGTGTTCAATGAATTTGGTGTTTGAGGGGAATCGTAACAGCCTAAAAATTGCCCTTGATCGTGTGATATGAAAAGTATTATGTTTGGCTTTTTCAACTTATCTCATTTTATTAGAGTGAGTGGATTAAAAATAATTTTTCTTTCATAGATATACTTATATCAAATTTCTTACTAAACTGTAACTATGAAGAAAAAGCTTGATTATAGAGTAATTCATCAGTTAATGTGGTTTCTTTTTCAAAAACTAAAAATTTTATAAACATTAGAATCTAATAATTAAATTACTAATTATTATTAATTAAAAAATAAAAAGAAATTGGTATTAGCAATGAAAGAAGATGTGTTAGAAGTTCGTCATAGTAAATTGAATATGGCATCTTATGGTTCGGGTAGTGCGGCAAGAGAATTCTTAAATATGGCATTTACGGGGACAGTATTCTTTTATTACGAAGCTGTGGTAGGTCTAGAAGTATGGGTCATATTTTTAGCGACATTTCTATTTGCCTTGTATAATATGGTCAACGATCCTTTTATTGGATACTTAACTAACCGTCCATTTAAGTTTACAAAGAAATATGGTAGGCGATTTCCTTGGTTGTTACTTGGAGGAATACCTTTATGTGCCAGTTACATAATTGTATTTATGCCACCCGTGACAGATCCCACATCCGGTGCGTGGTTTTTGTTTGCATGGATGCTTTTGACAATGTGTTTATTTGATACTTTTCATTCACTCTTTTTTGTAAACTTTATGGCACTGTTTCCTGAGAAACACAGGTCCAACAAAGAACGAAGAGTCGCTAGTGGAATCTATATCCCAATCGGTGTAATTGGAGTAGCGTTAGGAGCATTAGTACCTCCTTTAGTATTTAAATATCCCGGCACTGCAGCTCCAGATATAGTTTTACAATCATTTATTGTACAAGGAGTGGTAATTGCTTTAATAGGTCTGATTGGAATGCTTTTAGCAATCCCTGGATTTCGAGAAGATAAAGATCTTGTAGGAAAATATCTGGAAACTTACGAAAAAAATCCAGAAAGAGAGTCCTTTTTTAAGTCCTTAGTTATTGCATTAAAGCAAAAATCCTTCCTAGTGTACATGGTAATATATACTTTGTATCAATGTCTGGTTGTTACGATGCAGAATTCTCTAAATTATGAAGTTGGGTATGTGATAGAAAAAGTTCCGGGCATATCAGTTAATTTAATGGCTACGTTAATATTTGCTTCCTTTCTTGTTGGAGTGATTGTCTCATCACCAGTTTGGGTTAAATATTCTCATAAAGTAAATAATAACAAGAAGATTATGTTAATTTCTGCTATTGGTTTAGGAGTATTTGCTTTACCACTGCTTTTCGTAACAAATTATTGGGCTGTTATTGCTGTCATGTTTTTATGGGGTATCTTTCTTGGAGGTTTCTGGGTTATGATCTTTCCAGTTATGTCAGATGTAATTGATGAATCTGTTGTAATTACAGGAAGACGTGAAGAGGGAGTATATAGCGGATTTTCGCAGTTTTTTGCTCGTATAGGAATAATAGCTCAGACTATAACTTTTGCTATCGTTCATACTTTAACGGGATTTATTGAAGGTGGAGATCCAAGTATCCAACCACCAGAAGCATTAGTGGGAATCCAAATACATTTAGGGTTAATCCCGGCTATATTTATCTTTATTGGTGCTTTTTTCTTTTGGAAATATTATGACCTTACACCTGAAAAAATCGATGCAACCCAAGTAAAATTAGGAGAATTAGGATTAAAATAACAATTTAGACCTAATTTTTCGTTTTTTCTTTTTTTTAATTGTATTTGTTATCAACTAATTCAACAAATTTGAGCGAAACATCTAGAAAATCACCCAAAATCTTTTTATTTATGTTTTCTGGAGAGTCGTTAACAGAATGCCAGTTAACTGCTTTGTTTTTTGCGTGTTCCATTCCCATTAAAGCTGCTGCTTTGAATCCTTCGTGAATATACCGGCAAGCATCACATGCTCCAATCTTAAGACTTCCAGTTCGTAGATTTAATAAGTCAGGATTTTCTTTCTTTGCTTCCTCATGGGCTTTTATAAGCATATTATTGATTTCCGTATTATAAACTGCTCGGTGCATGTCTTTTTCAATTAAAACTATATCTTCTGCGGCTCCACAACATTCTAACACCACGGTATAAGAATTATCAAGCTTTCCCATTTTCCCATACTTCTCAACGAAAGCTTTAGCTCCTTTATCACCTACTTCTTCGCTTCCTTGTGAGCCAATCCAAACTTCCACATTTTTCGGTCTATTTTTGCTCAGGTATTTCCCTATTGCGACAGCAACAGCAGAGGCAGATAGGTTATCGTTTGCTCCTAATACAACCGATTTTCCTAAGAAACCTTTTAACAACAAGATGAAAAAGGGGTAAATTATAGCGAGCGGAATAAAGTAAATCAAATCTATTGTCGTCATAGAAAAGACTCCCCAATTCACTATTACAATGGACACTCCCGAAACTAATTGAGCAATGAATTTCCATAATGAAAAAATAATTGTATGAAATAAAAAGTAAAGTCCTGTTATCCCTATTATCTGGCGCGCTCGGGGCTTATAGCTGGCAATATTCATTTCTTTAGCACTGTCGGTGTGACCTTCAAATATGATACGAAATTTTACTTCCTGTGTAGGTTTTATTACACCAAACACATTTGTAGATTTTTTAGCTTTAAAAAGAAACCCAATCCACTCTTTCATTAGAAATAACTCGCTATAGAGCACAGTAATACCGAGGATCACAAGAATTAGAGATATTATCGGAAACGGGAATTTTAAAGGCATAAATAACGGAGAAATGCCTCCCAAGAATCCCGCTACCTTGATAAAACCTTGAGGATACAGGGCAGGTCGAGTTTCAAACTCATCGATAAATGTTTCGTCACAAAACTCATCAAGTTCTTCTTTTATCCAAATATTTGCGTTTTTTTCAGATTCACTACACGAATATCTTGGTCCAAACTTTTTACAGATTGTATCTATGAAATTAAACATATAATCAGAACACGACTCATCAGTTTTCATAAGCAATTCTCAACATAATATTAGCAAAATTAATTACGATAAAGAATTAAACATGAATTTTATTTGTATCACATTTTTTCGATTTTTCTAAAAATTCAAATAATATTATTCAATACTATTCTGAAACACCTAATGAATTGTTTAACATGAGCGAAAAAACTCCTAAATCAAAATTTATTATTTATGACGAAAATGTAGAAGAGGAAATAATTACAGAAGAAGAGAAGACGGAAGGCTTATCAGAAGAGGAAATAGAAAGGAGAAAAAGCGAGCTTAAAGAACTTAAAGATAAAAAAAAACTGGAAAGCGAATTAGAAAAAAAACAGAAAGCTGCCCATCGAGATTTATTACGACAGAAAATTTTGACGGTATTAAGGAAGGGTAAAGTTGTTTCTAAATATGATTTGACCAATTTACTTCTCAATTCAGGGATCAAAGACTACACTTTCCGAATAAATTTAATTCAGAACGTGTTAAATCCCGAAATACCTCTAATAGGAAATGTATTGAAAAGATTGCGGTTTAGCGAAAAGGTACACTTTTCTATTGATGAGGGGGCTCACGTTTATTATACTGATTTTAATAAAAAAACGCTAAGACCTAAAGAGTTTAAACTGGATTTTGATTGGAAGAAGTATAGCATCCCTAATGGAAATAATGAAATATATGTCGTCTTTAAAGTTCCGGGAAGAGATATGAATCCTCATCATTTACTTAGTAGTCTATATCCATACGCTGATTTTGATGGATTTAAGTTAAAAGTCGATAAAAAGTACGAAAAAACGAGTAGTTTTCACATAATTGATGACGATATGGATGGGTATTTCGACGAAGATAAACTAATACTAAAATGCCAAACAAAAGACAAAGACGCCAACAAATCTCTTTATCGCATTATTCAAATAGGAAGGAAACTAATTGAAGAATTGATTAAACTCAGTTTGAGGAAATCTGAAGTATTAACGATAATAAATAAGAACGATACTATGTTTATACCCGTCGTTCCAGTGTTCAGGGCTAAAGAAAAAGGCGCATTCTATGAGACTAAATTTACAAACGCTTTAAGAATTTTATACGATTTTCCTCAGAAATTCGATAGTAAGCTGATTTATGGAAAAATATCTCTTATTTCAAACGAAATGTCAGACGAGAAATTCGATATAGAATCATTTTATAAATTCTTCGATGCTACTTTTGAGTTTCAGACTAAATCGTTTATTTCAAATGCTATCTTGGAAGACTGGATAATTAATCCAACGAAAGCATTAAATTACCTAAAAGAAGACGAAGAATTGAAAAAGTTAATAGATGAATACCTGCAAGATATCGACACTGACCGGATAATCAAGGAAAAACTAGAACAATCAATGGAGAAAAGTGAATTTCTTAAAGACATAACTACAAACCTGCTACTAACTTTACTCGGTCTCTCTATGATCACCGATTGGTTGCCTTTTCAAATAGCACTCATCGCCTTCTTTATTCTAATTAATCTCTATTACTTCTTCATTAAATCCAAAAAATCTAAGAAGATTTTTTCAAACAAATAAGAGTTTACAATTATTTCTTTTTTTTTATTAAAACATTCATCAATTTCGAGCTTTAATTCATCTGTTAATAATTATCAAACTCAAATTTTTATTTCGAAACGCCCTATTTTTATTTGACCAGAATTTAATTTAAAAAAAAATAAGTCTATAAAGGTGTCTACATGTTAAAAATTAGTCGACTTTTAAAAAAGAAAACCGCTTACATCATCATTGGAATAGGTCTAGCATGTCTAGTACTCGGTCCTTTTTTTGGGATTTTACTAGATAAAGTAACTATTTACGACCGAAAACCTGTAGTTATTCAAGAAGATAGCAGCGCAAGTATAAGAAATGCGTTCGCTCAACAAGTGACATTAAGTAAAGATCAAAAACTGATAATCGAAATTTCTGAATTTTACCCAAATTCATCGGTCACAATTAGGATCATTGCTAAAAGCGTATACGACCGAGAACACAGTTTGGATAACCCTCCTCCTTCAGGCTTGCAGTTTGTATATTCTGAGTTTGGTTGGGGTTCATCGCCCGCGGGAAGCACATTTGGTGCGAATTCTTTATCGTTACCCTCGAATGGAATTTATTTATACATAGAATTTATGGGGGATAGAGTGGGTGATTCGTTGGTTTCTTGGCCAGGTGATTATTATGTTATCGTTTATGGCTCTAATTCGGGTCCTCCTTCCGTTACAGATGTTGCTTTCGATATCACAATAAAAGTAGACGGTCCAGGAGAAACTCTAAACAATCTTTTCATATTTATAGGTGCTGCCATTATAATTGTTTACGTAATGTTAGCATTAATATCAGTTTTAAAAGCAAATTACTTAAGGTGATAAAAAATGGGGACAGAAGAGAGAAAAGGAAGTTTGTATGACATGTTACCAATGATGGATAAGCAAAGAGCTACTAAGTTCTTAATATACGGTCTATTAGTAGCTATAGTCTTTGGCACGGTACTCATGATAAGTAAATCAATTGCAGATAACGCCTCTACATGGTTACTCCTTGAAAACCAACAAAACGAAATGAATTACATGCAAGGGTTGTACGGGTATAACGATTACATCGTAAAAATTGAACGAGCTAATCTTATATCTTATTGGATGGAATACCAAGTAGTCATAGTAGGCAATATTGCTCGAATTGGGGTTAATATTGGCATGTTTTTTATTGCAATAGCGTTTTTGAGTTTTGCTTTAAACGATAAATTTGACGAAAAAGCGAGGCGTATCTACCTTATACTTGCTGGGCTAATTCTATTTGTTATAATCGTTACAACGTTCTTCTCGCAGATAGCGGTTTATGTATCGTAAATCTAAATATAATCCTTTTTTTTTATTTTTTAATAACAGAGAGTTTAATATTAGAGACTAATTTTTTATAGTATATTTGCTAAAAATTGAATAGACGATATATCTTGAGTGTAGAACCTAAGAAAACTTTCGTATTAGCAGAGGTAATTATCTTTGTCCTTTTTGCGTTGGGACCTCTAACTGGCAATGTTATTTTAGTATTATATGTTGTACTTTCAGTAGAATTTTCAATCGTTCAAAATGCAGTATTGATTGCAATTCCATCATTCATGTTCCCATTTGCCATAGTTCAACTATTCTCAGGCGCTATTTCAGATACGAAAGGTCGGTTCCCCGTGATTCTTTTAGGTTTATCTGTTTTTGCAATTGGAATGGTTATAGCAACATTTTCATTTTCGTTAATAGTATTTATTATTGCAAATGTCTTAGCTGGTATTGGTTTCGGTTTCGTCAATCCTGTATTAATAGCTTTGCTTACGGATATCACTCCTGGACCGAAAATTTCTAAAAAAATAGGCTTGCTAGGTGCAGTTGCTAATATAGGAGTTGGTTTGGGACCGTTACTTGCAGGTCAAATAATCAATGTAAGCTGGAGGTATTTATACATAATATTTTTGGTTATTACTGTATTAGGAATCATAATTATTTTTACATTAAGAAAGAGTCAATCTGTCACTAAAAGTGATGATGGAATTCGAACATTTTTCTCTCACATCGCCCGAGAAATTCGTCGTTTACCAGTTATCTTATTGGTTATCTCAGCTTTTTTACTTTCACATACCTCTATTGCAACTATAATCTGGACTTCGCGTTCTATAGCCTCGATACCACCGGCGATTTCAGGATTAGTAATTGCCTTATTTGGAGTAATGGGCTTTATAGGTGGTATTTTAACCGGATTCACTATTAAGAAAAAAAGTGTAAAACTTACTATGATAATGGGATTGATTTCATTATTTATCGCAGACATAATTTTAATACTCTTCGGTAATAACAGTTTCGAAGCGCTTCCGTTCACTTCCATAGGTCTTACCTTCATGGGTCTAGCCGGAGGTATATTAATAACATTAGTAATGTTCTATAGCCAAACTTTATCTCTAGAAAGACGTGGTGCTCTCGCGGGATTAACAACGGCGTTTCAATTTATTGGAATAGCTTTCGTTCCTATAACTCTAGAACCCTTTTTTAATTTTGGAGGAATTTCCTTAGTATACATCATCATTTTTATGGTTTCTGCAATACTTCTTGTAGTTTTAATATTCTTGTATAAATTTGCAAAGAAGGTATCCAAATAGAAAAATACTATTTAAGAGGGAGAAGTTAAAAATAAAAAAGATTACCTAGCTTTTAAGAGGTCCTAACTCTTTTATTTGGTTAGTAAATTCTGTAATTAAATCGGCGAAACGCTTACCTTCAGAAGCTGAAACCCACTCTAATCTAACGCGTTTCTCGTTAACGCCTAATTGTTTTATAATTATACTATGCATTTTTGCGAATCTATCTCTCGCGTATTCATTACCTGAAATATAGTGACAATCACCAATGTGACAGCCACTAATAAGAACTCCATCTGCGCCATCTTTAAGAGCTTTTAGAACAAAGGAAGGATCAACTCTCCCCGAACACATCACCCGAATTACTCGAATATTTGGAGGATATTGAAATCTTGACACTCCTGCTAAGTCCGCGCCGGCATAGCTACACCAATTACAACAGAAAACTAAGATATCAGGCTCAAAGTCTTTGACTTTCTTGGGTTTTGTTTTAGACTTAGACATAACTAAGTACTCCCTCCATTTGTTATTTTTTCTAAAAGATATGAATCGATCATTGCGCCAATTTGATCAAAATCGTAGTGCTTTACGGATATCGCGCCTACAGGGCATGTAGCTGCGCAAGTACCGCATCCTTTACATAGAGCTGAATTTATTGATGATTTTTTTACTACTATTGATACTTCCTCAAAATCTTTTGTAGTTTCTATTAGTTCAATTGCTTTATAAGGACAGACTTCCTCGCAATCTCCGCATCCTATACATTTGCTCTGAGTAACTTCTGCGACTAAGCCTGAAGTTGTTATTTCTCCAGCGCTCAGAAATCTACTTGCTCGACCAGCAGCCCCACTTGCTTGAGATATGGAGTCTTGAATATTTTTGGGCCATTGAGCAACTCCGCAAAGGAAGATACCGTCCGTTGCAAAATCTAATGGCCTTAGTTTAACATGAGCTTCTAAAAAAAATCCGGTCCTATCTAAAGGAACTTTAAGCATCATTGCTAAATCTTTCATATTGTCTGCAGGAACCATTGGTGTAGCTAACACGATTAAATCGGTTTCAAAATCGAGTTTATCTTGTAAATTAGTATCGAATACTTCTACTTTATATTTTTCAGGCGACTTGCCTACTTGAGTTATTTTTGGAATTTGATCTAAATCGTATCGCAAAAACATAGCGTCTTTTCTTCGATTACGGTAATACTCTTCGAATTCTTTTTTAGCCATTTGAAAATCTCGGTATAATACAATAATCTCGAGATTTGGGTTTAACTCTTTTAGAATATTAATATTTTTGATTGAGGTTCCGCAACAAACATTTGAACAATAAGTAATACCTTCCTTCTGTCTTGCACCAGCGCATAAAACGAAAGTAACACGTTTTAATTTATCAAGCCAAGATTTATCAGGTTCTTGAAGTTTTTGTTCAATTTCGAGTTGTGTCATAACTTGTTTATTTTTACCGTCATATTGAAACAATCCTTTTGGCTTCAGTTCTTGTCCGCCAGTAGCAACGATTATCGCTCCGGTTTTTATTTCTGTTGCTTTATCTATCAAGTCATAAATTGAGACTTCGTAATTTCCGATATACCCCTTGATATCTTTGATTGTTGTCTCTAAATGAACTTCAATATTGTTATTGCTTTCAACCTTATCTATAGTATCTTTTAAAAGGATTGAAGCATCTTCTTGGATGGGATAAAGAATGTTAAGACTATTTAAATTACCCCCAAGTTTCTTTTCCTTTTCTATAATGTATGTCTTAAATCCTTGATTAGCTAATTCTAAAGCAGCAGTCATTCCTGAGATACCTCCACCTATTACTAAAGCAGTAGGTATAACTGCAATCTTCTCCTCCTTTTGAGGTTTGATTAATTTGGATTTCGAGACAGCCATTCTTATTAAATCCATCGATTTATTGGTCGCTGCCTTTTTTTCAGTCATGTGAACCCAGGAACATTGGTCTCTAATGTTTACCATTTCAAACAAGTATTTATTCATTCCTGCTTCTTGACATGTTTCTTGGAATAATGGTTCGTGAGTTCTAGGAGTACATGAAGCTACAATAAGTCTATTAAGATTATGTTCTTTAATCTTTTCTTTAATTAGTTCTTGGGAATCAGAACTGCACGAATATAAGTTGTCTTCGCACCAAACTACATTTGGCAATGATTTTATATAATCTCTAACATTAGGAACATCGACATATTTGCCAATATTAATCCCACAATGACATATAAGCACACCTATTCGGGGTTCATCTGTAGGGCTTACTTCTTTCTCAGTTACTTCAAATACTTTTTCTTTAACTTTTGTAAATTTTGCAGTATTAAGTAACGTAGCTACTTGAGATGCAACACCACTTGCGTCAGCGACTGTTTCCGGAATATCCATTGGTCCTTGGCAAAAACCGCATAAGAAAATTCCTTCCCTCGACGATAACGATTTATGGAAATAAGATTTTTCTTTGAAAAAGTCGTATTTATCGAGTTCTACATCAAGAATTTTGGCTAAATCTCCAATGCCTTTTTTAGGAACTAATGGGGTCGCTAAAACAACTAAATTAGCCACAAAATCGTTAAATTTTCCAGTTTTCAAATCCTCATAGTGAATTAACAAATCGTTCGTTTCGGGATCTTCTTCGATAGTACTTATTTTTGTTTGGAAATACTTTACGCCATATTCGTCTTGAGCTCTTTGGGTAAATTCATAAAAGTTTTTACCATAGGCTCTGATATCGTGTCTAAATACAAAGCATTTAGCGTTTTCAGAGTGTTCAGCAGTTATTATAGCTTCTTTAGCAGTATACATACAACAAACGCTTGAACAATAGGGAACATTTTCGTGTAAATCTCTGGATCCTGCGCATTGAATAAAAGCGATTTTCTCAGGTTCTTCTTCATCGCTAAGTCTTAGAACATGACCTCCAAAAGGACCAGACGCGCACAAGATTCTTTCGTACTCCAACGCACTTACTACGTTTTGGAATCGATACCCCCATCGTGGAGACAAATCTTCTGCCGGCATGTCAAAACCTGTGGCGACTACAATCGCACCTACTTTAATATTAATTTCTTGTTCTTTTTGCTCGTAGTTGATTGCTTTTGCCTCGCACACCTTTTCACAGACGCCACACACGCCTTTAGTTAACATTAAACACAATTCTGGATCTATTAGATAAATAGGAGGTACTGCTTGAGGGAAAGGAATATAGACTGATTTCCTTTTTCCAAGATTCATATCAAATAAGTTAGGTACTTGGATTTTTGGGCATTTAGCAGCGCAGTCACCGCATCCCTTACATTTGTCCTCGTCGATATATCGAGGTTTCTTTAACACTGATACATCAAAATTACCGGCTTCTCCTGAAATTGCCTTGACTTCGTGATAAGTCATTAGTTCGATGTTAGGATTTCTATAGACCTCAACCATTTTAGGTGCGAGGATACAAAGAGAACAATCGTTTGTAGGAAAAGTTTTATCCAGTTGAGCCATCCTTCCACCTATTGAAGGAGATTTTTCCACGAGATAAACTTTAAATCCTAACTCGGTTAAATCGAGAGATGTTTGTATTCCAGCAATACCAGCCCCTATGACCAACACAGCTCCTTCCATTATTTTTCCCCCTCACTCTTTTTTTTAGGTTTTATTACTTTAATGTGATTTACTAAAAATTCTGAGAAATCTGATATTTCAACTGAAGAAATGTCCGCGTAATCATCTTGTAAACATGATAAGTGAATTTTACATTTTGGACAAGCAGTTAGCATTATTTCTCCCGCAGTTTTGGCTTCAAGCATTCTTTTATACCTTAGAGCTTTTGATTTCTCGTTACAATTCATCCAAGAATTCACTCCACAGCATAAAGAGTTTGATTTATTATGCTCCATTTCTGTAAAGATATATCCTAATTTTTTAAACTCTTTAAAGATTTCGCGTGACTTATCTGTAATTTTGTTATCTTCGGGTAAAAATCTGCTTAATCTGCATGGGTCGTGATAGGTAAACGATGTTTCCTCTTCAGATTCATTTTTTCCTACAATTTCAATTTTACCTTCTTTCCAATTATCGTAAATATATTCAATGATATGTTTAACCTCGAACTTTTGGCTAAAATCTTCAAATAGTTTCGGATAATCGACTTTAAAGGTTCTGTAGCATTCTGCACATGCAGTTACAATAGTGGAGATTCCTGTTTTCTCGAACATATCAATATTTTTCTTAGCTAAATTAATAAATACTTCTAGTTTTCCTTGCCCCCAATAAACATCATGACCACAGCAGATTTCTTCTTTAAAGAGAACAATCGGTTCTTTTTCAACTTCGCTTAATATTTGTAAAGTGCTCATCGCTATGGGATCTATTTTGTCAAATTCGTAATTAAAATAAGGAATACACCCTACATAATATAAAACATTACCTTTTTCAGCAATTTTTATACCTTTAGGTACCCACTCAAGAGATCTATCTGGATTTATATAGGGTTGACTCATAATTTCCGTGATCGATGTGTAAACTCCTTTGTGGGCGATCAAATCATCAACATCTTTATTTGTTGATTGTCTCATCTTAAATCTAGCCATTCTTACTAATTCAGCAAAGTTAATGTTCTCTGGGCAATCTTTAAGACATTGATTGCAAGTTAAACAGTCCCAAAAAGTTTCGCTTTCTAATACTTTTTCTTCAAATCCTTCTATTATGAGTTGAATAATCTTACTAGGTGTGTAGGTTTGGACTTTGCTTAATTGACAAACCCCACTACAACGAGCGCATTGATAACATCTTCTTAAAATGGCTCTTAGATCAGGATTGTAAATTTTATCGAGATATTTTGATGTATCATCTAAGGCGTCTTCTTTTTTTAGATCCTTCTTTGACTCTGTTATGATTTACTCCTCTCTACTCTAAATTCTTCTTAAATTACTAATAATTTTTGCAAAATAAGTAAAAATATAGTATTTCTAACACTTAATTTTGAAAATAATAGATATTTATTATTTTTTTGTTTTATACTTGATAAGTAGAAGGCTTCCATTATTGTGAACACCTTTTTAAGAAATAAAATTTGTAATTAATCTTCTTTAACAACTTTGCTATGAATAATGGAGAGGCAAGATTATTATATAAATATTATCATGAAAAATCTTCGAAAAGTGACAAATAAAGTGGGTTTCTTTTTGTTTTGCGATATTTGTTATCGATATTCTGATCGATTTGTGAAATATTTGAAGAATCGTGATCTAAAAGTGACATTTCGAAATTAAGCAATATCTTTAAGTTTCAATTTGAAACTCTATTATAAATATAAGAAGTTAAAATAATTAGAATTAAAGATTCCACTAATCTTTAAATTAAAACAGTAATTTAATTAATCTTAAGAGGACCTAATTCTTTAATTTCGCTAGTAAACTCTGTTATTAAATCAGAAAATCGCTTGCCCTCAGACGCACTTACCCATTCAAGCTTAAATCT
The DNA here is from genome assembly GCA_016839745.1 of Promethearchaeota archaeon. Lineage (GTDB taxonomy): Archaea > Asgardarchaeota > Lokiarchaeia > Sigyniarchaeales > SOKP01 > SOKP01. The sequence continues at coordinate 33 of JAEOTS010000128.1, read as the reverse complement.
CTTTTCAAGTCCCATCATCTTCAAGACTTTTTG
>JAEOTS010000017.1 GCA_016839745.1 Promethearchaeota archaeon | reverse complement strand
CTTGGCGTTTCCAATAGCTAGCAATAAGCAAATAACTAATAAAGCTCCTGATAAGCTAAGAATTTTTTTTTTACTCATTTTAATCCCTAATGTTTAAATTAGATTATTTCGTGTTTTATGATGTTTAGTAGTAGTAATAATATAATTATTATTATTATTATTATTCCTATAGTGAAGTTCCAGGTGAAATCCCTGCATTCTTAATCCTAAACGATTGAAGTATTACCATTATCACAATGAATGTTCAAAAAAAAAAGATTTATAATCCAAATAATTACCAAATTTAATTTTTAGGCCCAACGAATAATTATATCGATAGAGCCATATACTGCATATGCACTATAGGCTAAAAATACAAGAAGGGCAATTTTAATCCAAAGCTCATTTGTTTTTTCACCCATTGGATCTTTTCTTGCTAAATAAAAACTATATATTGATGCCGCTATGAAAATCAAAACAAATGCTAAATTAATAATTAACATTATAACTTCAGACCATTCAAATATCACTATCTGCGCAAAATATTCTAGATAAACAAGAAATTTCCATATTGAAACCAGACAGATCCAAATACTAGATGCTAAAAATATTAAACCCCAATAAAATTCAGATATTTTTCTCGTTTGATTACTCATTTGAATATTACTTTAGACTTTAATTAATTATTATATAGTTAATTAAAGTAATAATAAAAATTTATTCTATATTCTAATTAAACAATGCGTATTTTTATTTTAACCAAAGAAAAAACTTAATTAAAAACAGTTTTTAATTTATCGATGGGAAATTTCAAAATTTTTCTAATTTCAATCATTACATACCCCACCAAGGGTGTTGCATCGATCTTTGGAGGATAATATATTCTCGTAACGCTTGTTTTTGATCCACCGTTAATTCATCAAGAAATTTACTCAAAATCTGTCTTACGTGGGATTCGGGTACATTCACGAATAAGATTTCATCTTTGTCGATATCTCTTCCGATTTCTATGCCGCGAATAGATATAGCTACTTCAGAGTCTTTTCCAGCTTTTTCTAAAGTTTTTCCCTTATCTTGAATTTGGTGGACTCTTCTAGCTTTCTTTCCATCTGCCGTTATTAAAGTTACTTTTGGATATAAAATGCCAGCTTCTACATGTACTCCAAAAACTGCGGGATCTGAATTTCTAAATATAAAATCGGGAATCATTCTTAGCTTTGCAGGTAATACTAATTCGCTTAATCCTTTTGCGGTGTCCTCTGCTCTTCGTACTTCAGCGTATTCTATATAATCTTCCAACAGTCTGTAAATTACATTATTCGTGAAAATTCTAATATTGTCTGCCATAGCTTGCTCTTTTGCTTCAGGTAAAATGGCGACATTAAACCCGAGAACGGTTGCTGAATAAGGATCGAGATTTTTAACTAAATTTGCATTCATAATATCCTCTTTTTTAATCGGACCTACATCAGCTATGGATATCTTCACATCGTTTTTTGTAAAATGGTTTTCTAGTGCTTCAAGGGATCCTAAGGTATCAGCTTTCAATACTACGCCGGCTTTATCTGTTTTAATTCGAATACTTTCTACTTCTGATTCTATTTCGTCGTACACAGTTTTTTCTTGTGAGGGGTCACCAATACCTCTAAATGGGGATCCTGCTACAACATCATCAATATTAGGGGCAAGAATCTTAATTCCAGCCGCCGCACTTACCATTTCTACAGAATCAAATTTCTGTCTAGGATCTCTTATCTCATCTAAAGGCTTAGGCATAAGTAATGCTCTTACTTTTGACTTAATAGGTTTTTCTAGACCACCCACAATAAAATCTTCACCCTTCTTGATTACTCCGTCGTAAATTAGGACATCCATTGTAACTGCTTGGCCTTTTTCTTTCTTCACTTCCAAAACTACGCCTTTAGCCGGTCCTTCACTAAATTTCAAGTTTTCGGTTAAAAACTGTTGAACTAGCCCCATTAAAACCATCAATAAAGTTGATATTCCCTCGCCTGTTTTGGCGCTCGTGGGTACTATTGCCACTTTTTTAGTAAAATCTTTTATTTTGTCGTACCGATCTATTCCTTTAAAGCCTTCTGAAAGGAAATCTACCCCGATTTGACTTAATTTTTCGTCAAGAAAATCTCTCACATGAGGTTTTTGCTTATTATATGAATCAAGAAAATCAGCGTCTTCAATAGATTTCCACCCTGATATCCTATCTATTTTATTAGCGGCAATAACAAAAGGAACTTTTCGTTCTTTCAAAATTCTGACGGATTCCCAAGTAATCGGCATGTTTCCGGCTGTTACATCAATAACTAATATTGCTATATCTGCAACGGCTCCACCTCTCTTCCTAAGGTTCATAAATGCTGCGTGGCCTGGTGTATCTACAATCAAAATTCCTGGTAATTGAATTTCTTTCTCGGCAAATTCTTGCTTAGATTTTCTTAGAAACTCTTTAATATCTTCAGTTGGAAAATAAGATGCGCCTATATGTTGTGTAATACCAGCAGCTTCTCTCTGTTGCACAACAGTTCCTCGAATATAATCTAAAAGACTTGTTTTTCCATGGTCAATATGCCCCAAAATCGAAGCAATAGGAGCCCTAATAATTCTATTATCGGATTCGGCGGTCATTTTCATTCACTTCTAAAGTAATTTAATTGACTAAATCTAATTAATTGTCATAATTAAAAAAATTATCTTAGGATATAGATTTTATTGAAGTAACTCTAAAAACCAACAGTAGAATTGCTCTCTTAAATTTGATTTAAGTAGTTTTTAAGATATTTTGCTGTGAAGGATTTATTATTCTTAATAACTTCTTCAGGAGTTCCCATTACTACCACATTCCCGCCTTTTTCTCCACCTTCTGGTCCAAGATCAATCAGGTAATCTACAGATTTGATAATTTCCATATTATGTTCGATAATGACTACTGTATTACCTTTATCTACTAATTTATGTAACACTTTTAATAAAAATTGGATATCATACATATGTAATCCAGTAGTTGGTTCATCTAATATGTATAATGTATTTCCTGTGCTTGTTTTTCTTAGTTCTCTAGCAATTTTCAAGCGTTGGGATTCGCCTCCACTCAAGGTTGTTGAAGATTGACCTAACTCTAGATATCCTAATCCAACATCTACCACGGTTTTTAAAGTTTGTTTTAAATTAGGTATTGCATCGAAGAATTCAAGAGCTTGATGAAAAGTCATTTTTAATACATCTGAGATCGTTTTTCCTTTGTATCTGATTTCTAAGGTCTCAGCGTTATATCTTAAACCTCTGCATAAATCACATCTAATATACACATCTGGAAGAAAGTACATCTCTTTAAGAATATACCCAGTTCCTTTACATTTTTTACAGTGTCCAGCTTTAGTATTAAAGCTAAATCTTCCTTTTTTATAACCTCTCTCTCTTGATTCCTCAAGTTTTGCAAATATTTCTCTTATGTAGTCTAAAGCTTTTGTATAAGTAGCAGGTACAGAACGAGGCGTTCTCCCAATTGGAGATTGATCGATATTTATTATTTTGTCAATAGTTTCGTGTCCCTTAATCTCGTCAAAATCACCGCTCGTTATTCGAGAACTACGAGTGTTAACGATGTTATGTAACCCTTTGTACAGACATTCAATTATTAAGCTTGTTTTTCCTGCTCCAGAAACGCCAGTAATACACGTAAAAACGCCAAGAGGAATTTTCACTTTTATATTTTTAAGGTTATTTTCTCTGGCACCTACTATTTCAATAAAGTGATTATCAATCTCTCGCCTTACTTTTGGAACTTCAATCTTTTTTTTTCCTGATAAGTATTTACCCGTTAATGTCTTAGCTTCTAGTATAGTGGCTAAAGGTCCTTCCGCTACAATCTCTCCACCGCTCTCACCTGCTAAAGGCCCAAGATCAATAATATGATCAGCGTTGCGCATAATTTCATCGTCATGCTCTACTACTATAACAGTATTACCTAAATCTCTTAGTTTTTTTAACATATCTATTAAACGAGAGATGTCGCGTTGATGTAAACCAACAGAGGGTTCATCTAGTACATATAAAACACCAACCAGGCTCGAGCCTAATTGAGTTGCCAACCTAATTCTTTCAGCTTCTCCTACTGAAAGAGTGTGAGACCTTCGGCTTAGGCTTATGTAATCTAATCCAACGTTGTCTAAAAAGGATAGCCGATCTAATATTTCTTTTAGTACGTCTTTAACTATAGTCTTTTGGAGTTCATCTAATTGTAAATTTTTAAAAAAATTCAATGAGTCTTTAACTGCTAAATCAGATAATTCAGCAATATTTTGGTTATCGATCAGCACAGAAAGACTCTCAGGTTTTAACCTTTGACCACTACACTGAGGACAATCAATCTGATTCATGAAACTTTCGTACGTATCGCGAGCCCATTCAGAACGGGTGTCCATGTATCTTCTGTGCAACATAGGAATGATCCCTTCGAATGGTCTAGCTACCTGATATGTTGACTTTATTTCGCCTTTACTATTCCCGTAGTCATTATTTTCACTCTCGTAGTAAAATTCGATGATTTCGTCTTCTGTTCCAAACAAGACTTTATGTAATTTTTTTGGATCAAGATCTTTTATCGCTGTCTTATCAGTGTCAAATCCATAATGCTTAGAGACTTGGTCTATTGATTGCCAAGAATATCCTGTTAATGAACCAAATCCAGGAATGTTTCTTATGGGAGAATCTTGAAGTGGTACGTCTAAATCGTTTCCTAAAACTAGTTCGTAGTCAAATTCCATTACAGTCCCTAGTCCACTGCAGTATTTACAGCTCCCATGCGGGATGTTAAAAGAAAACATTTTATGATCAATTGGAGGAAAAGATATCCCACAATCAACGCAGGCTAAATGTTCAGAAAAAATTTGTTCTCCTATATCGAGAACTTCTACAACAACAATTCCGTCAGTTAACTCTAAGGCAGTTTCAATGGAATCAGCCAACCTCGTTTTTATATCACTTTTCATAACAAGCCGATCTACAATTACGCTAATGTTATGTTTAACATTCTTTTCCATAGATATATCTTCGTCTAATGTATACTGAATGCCATCGATTTCAACTCTCAAATATCCTTGTTTTTTCAGCTCGCCGAGGAGGTCCTTATATTCGCCTTTTCGATCTCGAATAACTGGCGCTTTTATAATGAATTTTTGGTTTTCTTCAAGCCCATCTAGAATTTGTTGGATTATCTGTTGAGGCGTTTGCGGTCTGATTTCTTTACCACAATTAGGACAGTGTGGAATTCCAATATTAGCAAAGAGCAGCCTATAATAGTCGTATATTTCTGTGACTGTCCCAACAGTACTGCGAGGATTCTTCGATAGAGGTTTTTGTTCAATAGCAATCGCAGGAGACAATCCTTCAATTGAATCTACATCTGGTTTATCCATTTCTCCAAGGAATTGTCTAGCATAACTAGATAGGGATTCTAAGAATCTTCTTTGGCCTTCTGCATATAAAGTGTCCATTGCTAAGCTTGATTTTCCACTACCACTTATTCCAGTTATAATTACCAGCTTATTTCGTGGAATTATAACATCAATGTTTTTTAGATTGTTTTGCCTTGCTCCCTTGATAATGATAGAATTTCCGCTCATGTTTGCTCCTATTATTTTTCAATTATTGTTTTGTGAAAAATTTCACTCTTTTATTTTATAATTTCGCTTAGTTTCCTTAATTTTATCTCTTAAATACGCAGCATCTTCAAACCTAAGTTCTTTTGCTGCCAGAAGCATTTTAGTCTCAAGGTATTGGATTACAATATCTATATCTCCTTGTTTTTCTAATTCTTCAATTTTATCTTTTATAGTTCTTTTTAATTTCTTCGTTTCCTTTTCTTTAAATTCTTGTTCCTCGGAGAGAGAATTCAGAATGTTCTTCTTAATCGTTTGAGGCGTAATTTTGTTTATTTTATTATATTCAATTTGTTTTTTCCTTCTTCTATCGGTTTCTTCTATAGCTTCTCTCATTGCGGAAGTAAATTTATCAGCGTATAAAATAGCTTTTCCTTCAATATTTCGCGAAGCTCTTCCAATTGTTTGTATAAGAGACCTTGTGTCCCTTAGAAATCCTAATTTATCTGCATCTAAGATAGCAACTAGTTGTACTTCGGGTAAATCAAGTCCTTCTCTTAACAAATTTATACCAACTAAAACATCGTGAGTACCATCTCTAAGACGCCTTAAGATTTCAAACCTTTCTACAGTATCTACCTCTGAATGCAAGTAGGCGACCTTCAACCCGATTTCAGTATAATATTCAGCGATATCTTCTGACATTCGCTTAGTAAGTGTTGTTACTAATGTTCTCCCCCTGTTGTTAATAACTTTTCTTATTTCCCCCAGCAAATCGTCAATCTGATTTTTGGCAGGGCGTATCTCCACGAAAGGATCTACCAACCCAGTGGGCCTAATTATCTGTTCTGCAGAGATTCCACCACTTTTCTTCGACTCCCACTCCCCAGGAGTAGCGCTCATGAATATTATGTATTTAATTTTGGATTCCCATTCTTCAAAAGTTAGTGGCCTATTGTCATACGCGGACGGGAGTCTCCACCCAAAATCTATAAGGTTCTTTTTTCTTGATCGATCTCCACCAATCATTCCATGAATTTGCGGAATTGTGATGTGGCTCTCATCAACAACAATTAAGAAATCTTCTGGAAAATAATCGATCAAACACATAGGAGGACTGCCAGGGGGTCTTCCGTCTAAGTGCCTAGAATAATTTTCGACTCCCTTACACCATCCCATTTCCCTCATCATCTCAAGATCAAATTTAGTTCTTTTCTCAATCCATTGCGCCTCTGCGTATCTTTTTTCCTTCATGAATTTTTCTACCTGAATTTCTAACTCTTCTTCTATCGATACTAAAGCCTTCTCCTTGTTTTCTTCAGGTATGATAAAATGAGTCGCGGGAAAAATCCTACAATTAGAAATATCTGTTATTACATTATTTGTAATATGATGTATTTCTTGAATTGACTCAATCACGTCTCCAAATAAGGATATACGAATAGCAGTGTTTAAGTACGCGGGAAAAATATCTATAATATCTCCTCTGACTCTTACGACGCCCGGCTTAAATTCTACTTCCTTTCTTTCATAATTCATTATTATTAATCGTTTTATTATCTCTTTTCTTTTAATAGTTTGTCCAACATCTAGGTTCAGGGAAATTGCTGTCCAAATTTTAGGATCACCAATCCCATATATGCAAGAAACAGTTGCTACGATTATGACATCGTTTCTGGTTCTAATTGCATGGGTTGCAGCTAATCTAAGTCTCTCAATTTCTTCGTTTACGCTGAAATCCTTCTCGATGTATAATCCTGTAATAGGCATATAACTTTCTGGTTGATAATAATCGTAATAGCTGACAAAATAATGAACTTCATTCTCAGGAAATAATTCTTTAAGTTCGTTATACAATTGTGCCGCGAGCGTTTTATTTGGTGCCATTACTAATGTCGGTTTTTGAACATCTTGAATAATATTTGCAACCGTGAATGTGTTATGAACAAAAACATTTCCATATCCAGCACAAAAATTTTCATTTTCCTCGACTGCTATGTCATAGACATAGCCATTGGTAGATTTTACTTCTTTAATATTAATTATTTTTCTAAAATTGAACTTTAGTAAATTCTTTAAGTCAATTTGAGTTTTATCAAGTTTTACTATATTGCTAAATAAATTTTTTGATGGGAATCGTTTATTATTCTCTATATGCGATATTGTTTGTCTAACACACCCTATACGTTCAGCCATTTGCTTTTGGGAAAGGTTAAGTTTTAACCTTAACTCTTTCACATAATTTGAACAATTCGGGACTAGATCTACATTTGTATTTTCTTTTTTACCTAACAATGTTAACAATTTTTTTCTTTTGTAATCTAATGAGAAAGAAATGTTCTCATTAAATTTCATTAAGTTAGATTGTCCTGATATATTCAGCTGAAAATAAATTCCTTCTTTATATTTTCCGTCTGCTGCTTTATATTTTTTCCTTCTTCTTGACACTCTAGATATAATATCAAATCTTAACAACAAATTTTTTATGTCAAATATTAAATTATGTGAGGCAGATAAATAACAGGCGGCTGATTTTTCGACCCAACCATCACCATCAAATAAAGCTCTCAGAAATATTTTTAATTGATCATTAGATAAATTATAGAAGAAACTTAATATCTGTTTATCTCTAGCTTTTTTCCCAAGTGTGATATAAAAATTTCGCCAAATTTTAGAGTTAAACTGAATATCATTTTGATTCCGTTGATGATAATTTAGGTTATAATTGTCAAAAAATTCTTTACATCTATTTTGCAAGTTTTTATCTGAATTTGAAATTAAAATATATCGATCTGTACAATGACCCTCTGATAAGTACAATCCTGAAAATATTAAGAAATTATCATCAATAGGAATTAAAGGAGTTAATTGATCATTCCCTTTTGTAATTATTCTTATATCAGAATAAACTTCATCTAATTTAAGATCTAATTTATTTAGAAGAATTTTTAGGTTTTCAATTGTTATCCCTCTTTCTTTAGTCTCTTCAAGAATTTGATCAAGCTTCCAGCTATAAGCATAATGCTCGTTCTTTAATACCTCCTTGATTTTGTCAAGCGAGGCTCTATTCTTTTCAATTAAAGATTTAACATTAACCTTAAATTCCTGATTAAAATCTAACAGGTTTAAAAATGTTTTGGAAGGTTTTGAGGGTTTTAAAATATTTTTTGAGACAGGAACATAATCTCCTATCTTAAGTTGATTTGTAGAACATAATTCAAATTTACAATTATAAAACCTGAAACAGTTATGATCTTTAGTAACTCTTATATTCGAATTGTCATCTAATGTAATTTCGTAAAGTGAACCTTCTTTATGCTTCGACACTTCTTTAACTTTTTTTTCTTGAATATTGTAATCTTTAGTATTAAATGATAGTACCTTATAACCATTTATTCTCTGATATTGTGTTTCATTTATGAAATGAGGTTCATCAAGATTTTTTTCCACGAATTCTCCGATTCGGGTTTTAACAATCTCGTTTTTTTCATTGATTAGTATTAGTGGTTCATTATAGTCTAAACTTTTACCCGTACCGGTAGCTCCAAGCAAAGTTTGAAAGTGCTTTCCGTCTTTAATATTGTTTGCTAGTGTTTTTATCGCTTCTGGCTGATCTCCACGAGGTATATAATCGGATTCAATTTTGAATTTGGATGTCATAAATTAAGTACCAAAATTTTAAGGTTAATTAGAGATGAAGTTAAATAAAATAAATAGACGATAGGTCTATAGATTTTTTAATCTTGCATAATTTATGATTTTTACCAAAAACAGAAGAAAATTAAAATTAGGATTCAACGGTTTCTTCGTGAATATCTTCTGCTCCTTCCTGAGTACGGACTATTATTACTAATATGTCGTTATTTTGAATGTCAATACCACCCATTATACTTTCGAGAACACCCGTATTTATTGTTAATTGAATTGAACTATCCGCTCCGATTTCGTAAATACTTTCAGTAAAATTAACCAAAGGAATATAAGTACCATTGATATTTATTGAATCTATTGTAACATTAAAAATCCCGTTATTTTCTATCGTAATTACTACATTTTGTGAAGCTGAAGCTGAAGCAGTCGTTCCAATGTCGTCAATATTGACATTATATAATTGTGAATTCACTATTACAGTGAAATCCATATCGAATTGAGCAGTAGTATTAGTAGTTATATCAACGTTAAGGATGTTAGAGGAATTTAGCTGTAGTCCCGTGATGTTGAAAGAGACTAAAGCGCATTCTTGTATATCTAACGAGATATCTCCATATTCAAAATTCACATCACTTGAGAAATTTAATACTGTTGTAGTATTTAGATATAATTTATCCAAGGTTATAGATTCATCACCAGTGTTCTTAATTAAGATTTTACCCGTCTCATTAGCGGAAATATACGACGCAATTTGACCTTCAACATTATCGAAAATTTGGATATCAGGTCTGTCAACAATCGTATGAACGAATCCTACATCAGAAGCTTTAGTTACGATATCATAGTTGGTGGTGACTATAATTCCAAGCTCGTCGTTTACATGGATATCACCTAATACACCAGGAACTATTACCCTTACATTTCCCTCTACACCAGGTTCCAAACTACTAATTAAATCGATAGGTGAAACAGGAGTCCATGTACCAGTTGTTTTCAGATATATAGAATCAAATCCAATTCTTCGATCACCAGTATTTTTAATCATAATATCTACAATAGTAGTTCCATTATCATAAGTATAAGCGTAAGTTTTCTCTAAATTAATTGGAATGTGCCTTCTAAAATCGGTTTGAGTAGCAATAAATGCTTCTGGAGATGGAATTCTACTCTCTTCAAGTAATGAAATTTTATAACCATTGTAATTCGAAGTAAATAAAAGCTCGTCTTTGATATTATTAGGTGTTATAACACCTATTTTGAAAACCTTTGTTAGATTTCTATAAAATGGATAATCTGTATTTACTATTTTTACGTAAGCTTTTTGACCAGCTTCTAAGATAGAGGATCCAGAAAGATAGGTAAAATCATCAAGAGTATTATTCTCGTCGTCTAAATAAAAGTCTCTTAGAACAACAGTTGCAAGACCAGTATTTTCTATTTCGAGATATAATTCACTTAGGTCTTCATTTACTTGAACTACCTGGCTATTTTGCTTATTAATTTTTATATCCCCTTCAATCGCTTCCTTAACAAAGAAATTACTTGTATAATTTGTAAATGTAAAGGGTAAAGAATCTGCTGCTGTTGATTGGGCTTCTACTTCAATATTTACAACATCGCTAGTCTGGAAAGATTTTCCACTAGATTTATAGTCTACCCAGACTAAATCATCATCTTCAGTGGCTACTTGATTCGTATTAATACCCTTACCTAAACTGAAATCATAACTCTGACCATTTATTTTGACGTCTTTAATCGTTAAATTTTTGGTTCCTGTGTTTTTTAGTTTGAGGGTAGCATAACCAGAATTAAATACTTCAGGATTTATTATTTGGAAACTTGATTCTAAAGCGGTATAATCAAGTTTAAACAACTTAACCATCCCGTTTGTAGAGAGATATTCGGGTCTAAATACTTTAAAATCGTATCGTCCATTTTCTGGTATATGGCTCGCGTATGTATTCCCGTCAGTATCGGTTCTTGAATTGATCGAGGCCTGATAATATTCAGTGAAAGACCTAGGGTTATTAGGGTCTGCTGGGGGACTAGTTGGATTCCCATAAAACATTAGCTTAACTAACTGGCTTTGGAACCATTTTGGAGTGGGTCTTTGCACAGTATCGTTAAAATATTCGCTTTCAACGAATACCGAGTTAGGGCCCCAATTATCTTCTTCCATGCCTAAATCCTTATATCGTTGGTAATTATCGTTACAGATTCTAACCATCCAGGGCCACTTGCCCTCATCACCGCCTAAGGCGGGATAAAGCATCCCAAAAAAGACTAAAACATAATCTGCTTTTAGTCTTTTAAAAACTTTAGCGCTATATATTTCATCTGTTTGCATCATTGCCATTCCAGTCATTCCTATTCGAGTTTGATTTATTGTTCCATTATCGTTAACTGTTGTCATGTTTCCTATTGGAGTTAACCAATACCCATAGTCCCACCACGAAACAACAACAGTGGTTCCAGGAAGATTCGATTTCATCCAAGTTAAAGATTCCTCCCAATCGTGTACACCAGACACCTGTCCACCAGGGTTAATTTGACTCTGTGATAATTGAGTGACCGCAATGTTAGAAGCATGCATTACTTGTGCAATACACATTATTCCAACAATGATGTAAACCGCACCAATTTCAGATTTCCCTACCGTCCTTTTTACTTGGCGTTTTCGTTTTCTACTTATCCCTGTTCTTTGTTCCCCATAAAAGCTACCGAAAATTTTTAAAATGCTAACCAACCCATAAGCACCTACTAAACATGCAGCAGGAGCAAATAAAAGGATTATTCGAATCATACTACCTGTAAAATAGAAAATCAAAATTAAAAAGGCTAAAAGCAAAACATCGGCGACATTTGCTCTTTTAAATAAGAAAAACAATCCTAAAGGTAAAAGCATTAGAGGGATTAAAGTATTGTAATAAAATACGCTCCATGCACTTGGCATATGTTCAGCTACTGATGCAGTTAGACTCAAACCCTCTCTTATTAAGGGACTTAAAATACTTAATAATCTATCCCCAAATCCAAATGGAATTATATCAGGGGCAACCCATATAATGACTGCTCCTACAACAACGATTGGAATTATACCCCATTTTACAGTGTTTATTAGACCATTATAAAATCGGGGTAAATCATCTTTTTTGGTGTAAAGTAAATGAAAAATTATTAAAAATATAGTAAAATAAAAAATACCACCTAGCTCTAAACTAGTAAAAAATCTATAGAAAGTGAAATTATAAGCAAGGGCATATACAAGTATACCCATCCCTTCTATTCCTACATAGGCAATTAATAAATTAGAGTCGTATTTTTTTAGAAGGATCATTATACCACAAACAAGGGGTAGAATCAAATATACAAAATTGAATCCCCCCCAACTTAAAGCTAAATAACCTAAGAATAATCCCCCTAAGAGAGAATGAACAATTTTGCCCGTTCGTATTGTTTTAATAAAGAAATAAAATGTCATTAATGTCGCAAATACCCCAATAGTCTCATTGTCGAAGAAACCAGCTGTGGTTCTTTGCATAAACCCTGGGTTAAACGCTAAGAAAAAAGCTGCGATTAAACCGCATCTCCTATCCAAAGCTTCTTTTCCTACAAGATATATAGCAAAAACAGTTGCTCCTCCCATAAAAGCGGGAAAGTAAAAAGCAACATCATAAAGAGATAAAGGTATTCCTATTGAGTTGAAAAATTGGAAAATAGCGACCACTGTAAACGTTAATCCCGGTCTGAGGTTTCCACGGGCGACTCCTTCTGGAAACCAGCTTTTGATATCGTGCCAATTAAAATATTCGAAAAGTGAATGAGTTGATAAGTATTCTGCGTTGTAATATTGAATCCAAGGGTCAAATGCTTTAATTAAGTAATTGCCAGAGGCAACCGGAGAGAGTCTAATTAAAATAGCTATAAATATGACAAAAAACAATGCCAAGAAAAACAAAACATCAAATTGTTTTATGGTTATACTCGCTCTTGCACGATCCCTTAAATTTTTTATTGACGAATAAATTTTGGACATATTTTCTCTATGATACTTTTGTGAACTTGAAAATTACTTATGAAATTTAAAAATATAAATGATAAGTTCCATTAAAAGATTATTTTTTACCAAATTAATTGGTTTCAATATTATAACACAATTTTAATTCAAACGATAATTCCGTTTTCATACGAAAAATTATTAAAATCTACAATAAATTTTATACTAATGGAAAAATCAAGATTTCTCTTCAAATTCTATTACATCGGATCTAAAAAGTATTTTGGCTCTCAAAGACAACCCAATTATTTAACTATTGAAGACCTTCTGATAAGTGCCTTACAAGAAAAGGATTATATAACCGACATTAAACAATCAGGTTTTGAGGTAGCTAGTAGAACTGATAAATTCGTATCAGCTCGAGGATCTGCATTTTCTTTTATTACTAATAAACTCCCAATATTAATGGAGATAAATTCCGCTTTACCAAAGCACATTGGGATCTGGGCGCATACTAAAGTTCCATTAGATTATTATTCAAGATTCAACGCGAAATTTAGGCATTATAAATACATAACCCGTTATTTAAAAAGTTCCTTCAACATAAAGAATATGAAAAAAGCGTGTAATGTATTAGAAGGAAGACATGATTTCAGAAATTTTTCGAAACAAGAAAACAAGGAAGATAAAACTGTTAGGGACCTCCAACTAGCATCATTGAATATTGATGGTGATTTCATAATATTCGATTTTAAAAGTAGAGCATTTTTAAGACAGCAGATAAGGCGAATGGTCGCGAAAATTTTGGAAGTTGGTTTAGGGGTAATCAATTACGAAGATTTTTTAGATTTATTTAATCCCGCCAAATTCATATCTTATCAACCCGCTGATCCTTTTGGATTGATATTATGGGATATAAACTACGGAAATAGTATACAACTCACAACAGATAAAAGATCGAAGGATAGAATGGATTTCTTTTTTAGAGAGAAAGAGCAAAAATACACCGTTAAAACGAAATTATTTCATCTCCTTCAACATAACGATATTGGCTAAAAGCGCTTGTAATTGTATTTCTTCCGTTCCTCCTTGACTTAATCGATATTCAAACTCAGCGAGAAGTTTTGAAAGCTCAATTTTTAGGTCCTCTGAAATGTTTAAGTCATATATTTCGCGATGGATATTTTTTATAATATTGATGCCTGACAAACCATACTCTCTTGTAATATCATTAAGTAATTTCAAGGAAAATTGTAATTGCCCTTCGAGAGCAGTTTGAAGGATTTCACGAATTTTTTCAGGGGGAACTTCACCTGCTACTTGAAAAACAATATCTTGATCTATTTTTTTTGATATTGTCCCACAAGATTGTAAATAATTGATTGCTCTTCGACAATCTCCTTTAGACACCTCCACTAGAGCACTTAAACCATTAGAACTAATATCTATTTCTTCTTGCTTTGCAATATACTTTACTCTTTCTTTAATATCGTCATTCTTTAAGGGGGAAAATCTAAACACAACACATCTGGATTGGATTGGAGGTATAATCTTATTAGAGTAATTACAAATTAAAATCATTCGGCAATTTCTAGTGTATTTTTCCATTGTTCGTCTCAAAGCTTGCTGAGCCGGCGATGTCATGTTATCCGCTTCATCTAAGATTAAAATTTTAAATATGATATCAGATGGCGGTTTAGCTTTAGCAAAATCCTTGATGTAGGTTCTAACAACATCTATACCTCTTGCATCGCTCGCGTTTAATTCTAAAAATGTATTATTTACAGCAGTTTTACTACCATATAATTCCCTTACCATTGCTAAAGCTGAAGTTGTTTTTCCAGTACCAGCTGGACCAGCAAATATTAGATGAGGCATCGATTCATCTTTTATAAACTGTTTTAATCTTCTTATAATTCCTTTTTGATTAACAATATCATCTAAACGGCGAGGTCTATACTTTTCTACCCAAGGTCTATTTTCTGACATTGTAACACCAGATCTCATTAAAGTCTCTTAATAATAAATAAAAAAATACTATTAAAGATTAAAGTTTCTTTATTTATTATTATTATATAACTTTAAAATACAGAGAAGAAAACAAGAATATGAATGATTTTAAAATTACTAAAATTAAATCTCGCTGGATTTTAGATTCGCGAGGAAATCCTACAGTTGAGACCGATATATATTCAGGTGAGTTTTACGCTAGAGCAGCAGTCCCTTCAGGAGCGTCAACGGGTGGTTTGGAGGCCTTGGAACTGAGAGATGGGGGAAACGCCTTTCTAGGAAAGCATGTGACGAAAGCAGTATCAAATGTAAACAATATATTAGGAAAAAAGTTGTTAGGTTTCGATGTTAGAGAGCAGAGGACACTTGATGAAGAGATGATAAAAATTGATGGAACTGATAACAAGAGTGCTCTAGGCGCTAACGCAATTTTATCCGTATCTTTAGCGAGCGCAAAGCTAGCTGCAAAGTTGTCGCAAAAACCATTGTTTGAATATCTCAATCTTCTAGCATTTAATAGAGAAAGAGATAAATATTTGCTCCCTCTGCCATGTTGCAATATTATAAATGGAGGAGAGCATGCAGGTAACAATTTGGCTATACAAGAATTTATGGTATTACCTATTGGTGCCAACTCGTTCTCAAGTGCTATACAAAACGTTGCCGAAGTATATCAAACTCTAAAAAAATTACTGAAACAGAAATATGGACCATCAGCGATTAATGTAGGCGATGAAGGTGGTTTTGCCCCTAATTTGTCGTTAACTTCAGAAGCAGTTGATATAATAATTGAAGCTATTGAAGCAGCTGGCTTTTTAATAGGCACAGATTTCGTTTTGGGTATGGATGCTGCTGCCAGTGAATTTTACGAAGATGGATTTTACAACATTGATGGGAAAATACTCACTAATGAAGAATTATTGGAATATTATTTAGATTTATTGCGTGAATATCCGTTTAAATCTATTGAAGACCCGTTTGATGAAAAGGATTTTCGATCTTTTTCTAACCTAACAGCAAAGGTAGATACGTCCGTCCAGATTGTAGACGATGATCTAACTGTAACTAATATGAAAATCCTTAAGAAGGCTATAGATGAGGATGCAGGAAATGCCCTCTTACTCAAAGTGAATCAAATTGGTTCGTTAACGGAAGCTATAAATGCTGCTAAAATGTCTTTTGAAAATGGATTCAATGTTATGGTGTCGCATCGTTCTGGGGAAACTGAAGATTCATTTATCTCAGATTTGGCCGTAGGGCTTTGTTCAGGACAATTAAAATCAGGTGCTACATGTCGTTCAGATCGAACAAGCAAGTTCAATCAATTACTTAGAATAGAAGAATTTTTAGGTTCCAAAGCAGTTTACCCTGATAAATTTGAATCTTGGAAAAATTACTTTTAGTTATTTTCTTATTTCTTTTCTTTTAAACCTGTATATATTAACATCTACAGATTTAGTTTTTTGTTTGTGAAATTCGTAGGTTCTGTCTAGCTTTAATTGAAAGGGAAAAACATAATCAATTCCCCAATTAAATTTCTTAATAAAAGATGTTAGAAATTGATGTACCTTTTGATTCGCTAGATGAATCGAATAAACTACATCAGAAAAGCTAAATGCTTTCTGTAGAAAAATTCTATCTGCTGTCTTTTTCTGGACTCCAAAAGGGGGATTCTCAATAGTAGTGATATGCAACTCCTTTGGTAATAGCTGCCTTACAATTTCAAAATGATTAATATCAGAGCAAATGGGTAAAATTATAGTTTCTAAGCCTAAACCATTAATATTCGTTTTTAAAATTCTTAAAGCGTTCATATCGATGTCAACACTAAGAATGTAGGAAGCTTGAAGATATGCACAAGCAATGGACAGTCTACCTGTACCAGCTCCAAGATCAATTATTAATTGGTTCTTAATATCATTAAACTCAACTCCCGCAAAATATGCTATATCAACAGCACTTTGTGCATCTATACAATATTGTTCTAACTCTATTTTGGGATTCAAAAACCCTTCAGTTTGTTGAATAAGTGATACTAAATCTTTTTTATTTATCGTAATCGCCTAAAAAGTCCGCTCTATAATTTTTTTTATGGAAAATTATGAAAAAATTTAATTATTTTAATTAATAATAATTATGTAGAGAAATTAAAAGATTTTTGTTGAAATTTATGAAAGATTCTGCTAAAAATAATGATATAGTTCTTACGGGGCAGTATTTAGGCGTTGTAGAAGAATATTTGCCTGACAAACAGTCTACTTACGTAAAAGAAGGTCAAATTTTTGCTACTAAAACTGGAATAGTCAAAATCGATAAAAATCGCAGAGCGATAGAAATCTTGAGTCATCAAGAAGAAAATCGTAAAACACTAAAAGTCGGGGATGTGATTATTGGAACCATCCGTTTTTTAAGGCTTTACTCTGTTGGGACCAGTTTTGCTACAATTAATAATAAAATTCACTTTAACAGTTCTTATTTTGGTAATATTCATGTCTCGCACATATCAAAAAGATTCATAGAAAAAATCTCAGATGCGTTTCAAATTACTGATATTGTCAGAGCGAAAGTTATTCGTCAAGAAGAAAACGAATTTGACTTAAGCACAGTTGAGAATAATTTAGGCGTTATTCATGCTGACTGTAGTATTTGTGGAACAACTTTGGAAAAGATTGGTCAGGATAGATTAAGATGTTCAAGATGCGGAAATGTTGAGAATAGAAAGCTCGCAAGCGATTATGGAAATGTAACTGAAAGTTTAAGATATTAAAACTTTTTTTGTTCATTTTTTTAAAAAGATAGAGATACTAAAAACAATTCTGAAGGGGTCTAACTTGGGTCGAAGTGGTGGAAAAAAAGTAATAAATTTTTATAACTCAAGTGGAGATGTTAACAATATCATTAAATTTCTTGAAGAAGTTCAAAAGAAGATAAACTATCTCAATCTAAACTGTAAAGTTGATGGAAAAGTAATTAAAATTACATTATTTGGACCTAGAGATCTTCAATATTTAGCAAGCGAAAGGTTAAGAGAGTTAGCTAATCAATATTTATAACGCTTCTTATCTTGTTATTGGTTTAAAACCAAAAAACATTTATTTAATTCTGAATTAGAGAAATTAGTTTTGGTGGAATATTGTGGCAAAAAAAAAAGTTGAACCAAAGGAAGAAGAAAGCGATATTGACGACGAAGACCAACTTGACGATGAAGAGATAGAAAGCCATTACCCCGATTTATCAAAAGATTCAGAGAAAGGAAATGAGGCTTTTTCTGAAGATTTGTTAGAGGACGCTGAAGAAACTGAGTTAGGGGAAGGTTTTGAAATCGATACGGGCCCAGAACTACCTGACTATAAATATTTAAAATTGGACATGAAAAAGGGCGTTAGTGATAACGACTTTACTTTAATTGTCGAAGGACAATCACATGGATTGTGCAATATTTTTGTACAGCACCTTTTAGATACTGAAGGCGTAAATTCAGCAGCGTATAAAATTACCAAAATTACTCCACCTGAGATTTTTATTCGGCTTGAAGATGGATACAAAATAAAAAAAATCCTTTTCAAAGCTATAGAAACCTTGAGAAGCGAAGTTACAGAGGTTCAGAAAATATTTAAAAAACTAACCTAAGTAAATCTCATTTTGGACTTCTGAAAAGTTTATAAGAAAATACTCGTCTTCTAATCTTAATGTCATATAATTTTTTAGTAAAGGATTTAAACAATAACTTAACCCAAAAATCAATAGGAACAGATAAAGGGTTAGCAAAAATTGGAGACGGTATCGTCAATCTTACTTATTCTGTAGCAAAATCCATCGTTTTAACTCGTAATAGTAAAAATAATAAAACTATTCGAACAGGGGTAAAAGTTAGTAAAACTATATTAGCAAACTCGTTAAAAGAAGCTGATATGAAAAAATTTTCAAAAAGTAGAGCGGATGCTCACGATCTCGCGGATACAGTTGAAGCCCTTATTGCATACATATGGTTTATTAAGAAAATGACGATAGAAGACATTATCAATTTTCTCGTAGGCTCTCTTAACGGAAACCTAACCGTTAGAAGCGAAGAGATACAAAACGCAACGGTAGCGTTTAGAAAACTCTTGATCGA
The DNA here is from genome assembly GCA_016839745.1 of Promethearchaeota archaeon. Classification (GTDB taxonomy): domain Archaea; phylum Asgardarchaeota; class Lokiarchaeia; order Sigyniarchaeales; family SOKP01; genus SOKP01. The sequence continues at coordinate 11,767 of JAEOTS010000017.1, read as the reverse complement.
GATAAAAAAATATTTGCCTGAGAGTTAAGAATGAAAGATTTCCCAATTACAATTGGATTTGACGACGCAAAATTTACCTTTAATTCAAATTCTAAAACCACGGACTTAATAGGAATAACCTGTCAAGGGACTAGAATGGTTGGTATGGTTAAAAAAGATATTATAATTGATGGAGACAATGCAACAGAAGTATTAGTCGAGCTCACTAAGCAAAATGAAAAACACGTACAATATATCGTCACAGATACAATTACATTTGGTGGGTTTAACATTATTGATTTAGAAAAAGTATATGACATCATCAAAAAACCAATAATAGCTGTAACCGAAAGAATGGTGGATCTTGAAGCTGTTAGAAAAGCACTTGTTAAGAAATTTCCTAATAAATACGAAGAAAAACTTCAAAACATAGTGAATGCGGGAGATTTATACGAAACCTCCATTAAAACGGCTGGAGGGTACTCAAAAGTATATTTTCATTCAAAAGGAATTCAAATCTCTGAAGTTGACTCTCTTTTACACAAAATTTGTATCGATTCTAAAATTCCTGAACCAGTTCGGCTTGCTCATATTATAGGAAAGGCTTTATAGAAACAATTAAAATGTATTTTTAAAAAGTAGAAATCTCGTATTCTAATATCTCTTTCATTCTTTGTTGTAACTCTGGTCTAATAGCGGACATACCGTACGTTTTTAAGCCACCTAATTTTTTTTGAATTTCTCGAGCACTCATAGCACCAGGTAAATCTTGTTTATTTGCGATGGCAATGATTTTTGTTCCTAACCTACGTTCAAACCTATCGTAAATCTGTTTCGTCTTTCCCACATTTTTTTCAGTTGAGTCACACACTATTACTGCTAATCCAGCACCCCTTAAGAAATCTTGCCACATGAACTTAAACCTTTTCTGACCACCTAAGTCCCATATAGAACATTTTTTTCCATTTAAGCGGGAATCTTCTACTTCTAATCCTACTGTAGGAATTCTTTCGTGGGGGACATCTCTTCCTTGCAATAAGGACAGTAACGAGGTTTTACCTACTCCTCCTTCTCCAATAATACAAATCTTTTGTTTTGTTGAGATCAATACTATTCCTTTCTAATCGAGAATTATCTTAATTAGAAAAGACAAGCAATTATTCAAAAATGAAAATAATATTCACATATTATGAAATCTTATAATAAAAATCCCTATATGCCTCAGTTTAATTGAATTCTAAAAGAAAAAATAATTATAGGGATATTACAATATGATAAAAATCAAAAAAAGATCAAGAAAAATAGTAAAGTATTCAATAATAACTCTTTACACTTCTTATTTTTCATCTGTCATAAACATATTCCTTGCTCCCACTACATTCACAATTTCCTTCTTAATTCTTAAAATCATTTCCCTGTTTGAAGATTCTAATTGCTCAGAATGTAAGATCTCTTTTATACGATTTCTAGCTTTCTTTCTTAAGTCTCGAGGCATATACAATTTTATTAATTTGCTCTCTTCTAATAAAGTCAGCAAGCAAATAATAATAGTACTAGGCTCTTTATCGTTATTAACCACATTATGAATTTCTTCTAACAACTGTGATTTTATTTCCGGATTCTGTAAATAATAGAGTTTTGTTTTTAAAAGTGGACTGATTTCACTCTTTAAAATGCCTTGTTGTTCCATAAGATCGAAATACAAATAATAATATTCAAATTTCTGTGAAAGTCTATCAATCCAATTCATTAAATTTCGTTTTTTCTCTGATTTTTCTATTATTTCAAGCATTTGATCTAATAATTCGTCTCCCGTTGAACTTGAATCAATAACTTCAAAGCTACTTTTTGTTAAAGTTATTTTACCTTGAAGAAATAGATCCATTAATAATGCTCCTGCAAAACCCAAACTTTCAAAGCCCTTAGAATAGGGAATCCCCTTTTGTTCATTTAAAACCATTAGTAAATAACTTTTTGAAATAAGAATTTTAATTTCTCCTCGATTTAGATTTTAAAAAATAATTGTTTCAAATTCTTAACTAATAAGAATATAGAATTCTTTGGGTATTTAAGTTATTAGGAAAACAAATTCATATATATCGTACAATATTAGTTAATTCAAAATCTCAAAAGCTGAAGAAAGAAGTAAGGAAGTGATATCGCCGCTAAATATTATATCCGCTAGAACTTACCACTTTCGAGGAGCTCGAACAATATTACGACAAATTAAGAGAAGATCAGTTGTCTTTTAACTATATTTTCGATTAAAAAAAGTTATAAAATAAAATAAGAAGATTAATTATAAAAAAATCAAAAAAAAATTATATCTTTATTCTCCTGTTTCCAAATCCTTTACAATTCCCACACATGAAGTCCTGCCCATGTCCCTTACCGCGAACCTCCCGAGTTCTGGAAAGTCATTGTACTTCTCAATACAAAGCTTTTTGATGGGTTGTAACTTAATAATTGCTGATTCGTTTTTCTTGAGGAATTTTGGATTGTCTTCTATTACAGCACCAGTCTTTTGATCTAATTTTTTGCTTAATTCAATGAATTTAGCTGCTACTTGAGCTGTGTGAGCGTGAACTACGGGGGTATATCCTTGAGCAATTGCTGTTGGATGCCAGATAACAATAACCTGTCCAGTCCAGTTCCCTTTCGGAGTAACTACGGTTGGAACATTAGAAGGATGGCCCATAACGTCGCCACGACCAACATCCGCCATAGTAATTCCTCTAATGCTAAATCCGATGTTATCACCGGGTTCTGCTTGATCTTGTTCCTCGTGGTGCATTTCGATGCTTCTTATTTCGCCTTTAAATCCTGTTGGCATGATAACGATTTTATCGTTCTTCTTTAATACACCAGTTTCTACTCTTCCAACAGGAACAACTCCAGTTCCTTTAATACTGTACGCATCTTGGATTGGAATTCGTAGTGGTTTGCCAGTAGGTTTTGGTGGGAGTTCGAAAGCATCAATCGCGTCAATTAAGGTTGGACCATCGTACCATGAAAGTTTATCAGTTTTCTCTGTAAGATTTTCAGCTTTGATGCCACTAACAGGTACGAATGGAATCTTTTTTACGGGAAAACCAATATTTTTGAGGAGATCAGAAACTGCATCTTTTACTTCGTTATAACGGTCTTCCTTGTAGTCCCAGACATCGGCTTTATTTACAGCAACTACTAATTGTTTAACACCTAGAGTTTGTGCTAAATAAGCGTGTTCTCTAGTTTGACCATTAGCAGCAACACCGACTTCCATTTCGCCTTTCTTTCCAGAAACGACAAGAATGGCTGCGTCAGCTTGAGAAGCACCGGTAATCATGTTCTTAACGAAGTCTGCGTGACCAGGTGCGTCAATAATGGTAAAATATTTTGTTTTAGTTTCAAATTTTCGAAAAGCTAAATCAATAGTAATACCACGTTGTCGCTCTTCTTTTAGTCTGTCAAATACATATGCGTAAGACCAAGATTCTCTATCGTACTCTTTTGCTAACTTCTCAAGTTCTCTCGCTTCTCTATCGGATACTGCTCCAGTTTTAATGAGCATTGCACCCATCATTGTGGATTTACCGTGATCAATATGGCCAATTATTACCAAATTCAAATGTTCTTTATCGGTCGGCATTTTAAATCAATTTCCTTTACTTATTATTAAATTTATTATTTTATTTGAATTTACCAAATATACATTTTAGATAAAATGATAACTACCTTAATGATATCAAATATATATTTTTTACTATAATTTGCCGTATAAATTCTAAGGGATACAGTTGTTAAGATACTTATTAAGAGATCATATCCCCTTTTTTTTTATCTAAGTTAGTTAAATACTCCCCCCTAAGATCAGAATAACATTCACCTTATTTTTTTTTAATAGGTTGAAAATTTGCTGAATTTAAGGATTAATGATTTTTAGGAGAGAGAGCCTTGAATTAAATAAGAAATATAAGTGAGACGAAATTTTACTAAATAACATTTAAAATTAATTAAAATAGAGGGGATGAATATAGTAAATGGGTATACGGGGAACATTCTTAGAGTGGATTTAACAAATGAGAAAATCACAATAGAAAATCCTGAAGAAATTTTCTACCGTCGATATATTGGAGGCGAGGGATTTGTAGCCTATTACCTCTTGAAGGAATTAAAAGTGGGGATTGATCCATTAAGTGCTAAAAATAAATTAATATTTACTACTGGCCCACTTACAGGATTTGCGATTCCTGGAACAGGTAGAAATAGTGTTGGTGCTAAATCTCCTTTAACAGGGGGTTTTGGAGAAGCTGAAGTTGGAGGTCATTGGGGTGCTGAATTGAAGCACGCTGGATATGACGCGATAATTATAGAAGGAAAAGCAAAAACGCCTGTTTATTTATGGATAAAAGATGGAGTTGCAGTAATTAAAAATGCAAATCATCTTTGGGGTAAAGTTACTGGTGAAGCGGAAGCAATTATTAAAAAAGAGTTGGATGATCTACTTGTCCGTGTAGCTCAAATTGGACCTGGTGGAGAGAATCTTGTACGTTATGCTTGTATTATAAACGATTTAAGAAACGCCGCAGGGCGCACTGGAATGGGTGCTGTTATGGGCTCTAAGAATTTGAAAGCTATTGCTGTTAGAGGGCATAAAAGACTTGAGGTTAATAATAAAGAGAAATTAAGAGCGAAAATTAGAGAATTTAAAGAAGTTGCTTATAAACCATATAGGGGTTATTTTGAGTATGGTACGGGATATGGCGTAATGGAACAATTTGCTACATCTGGAAATCTCCCAACAAGAAATTTTCGAGATGGCGATTTTAAGGATGCTAAGGTTCTGGATCCCGGTATCATGAAACATGAAATTGGACTAAAAATGGAGGCTTGTTATGCATGCCCTATTCGGTGTAAAAAAGTTGTAGAAATAGGAGAGCCTTGGAACGTCGATCCGATTTATGGTGGCCCGGAATATGAGTCAATAGGAGCGTTTGGTTCTAATTGTGGGGTGAGTGATTTAAAAGCTGTTTGTAAAGCTAATGAACTTTGCAATAAATATTCAATCGATGCCATATCTACAGGGGTTTCTATTGGGTTTGCAATGGAATGTTATGAAAATGGAATACTTTCTGAAAATGACACAAATGGAATAAAATTAAATTTTGGAAACGCTGAAGCAGTTGTTCAATTGGTTGAAATGATTGCTAAACGTGAAGGCCTAGGCGATATTTTAGCAGAAGGCGTTAAAAGGGCTGCTGAAAAAATAAAAAATGGAGCAGAAAAGTTTGCTATGCATGTTAAAGGTCAAGAGATCCCGATGCACGAACCTCGACTAAAGCAAGGATTAGGGGTTGGGTATGCAGTTTCACCTACAGGAGCAGAACATATGGCAAACTTGCACGACACTTCAATTGCTAGTGAAAGATCAATAGCTGCTCACAGTGCTTTAGGGATTTTGGAACCACTTGAAATTGATGATTTAGGAATAAAAAAGGTTCGAGCATTGGTTTATTATACTAATTGGAGGAATATATTGAATGCTTTATTAATATGCTATTTCACACCATGGGATTATGTTGATGTACCTGAAATTGTAAGAGCTACAACTGGATGGTATACTTCATCTTGGGAATTAATGAAAGTAGGAGAGAGGATTACAACTATGGCAAGGGCTTTTAATATTAGAGAAGGACTTACAAAAAAGGATGATTGGTTACCTGAAAGATTTTTCCAACCTCATACATCAGGAGCCCTTGCAGACACCGTTATTAAACCAGATGAATTTAAAAACGCGATATTGGCTTATTATAAAATGATGGGCTGGGATGAGGATGGAATCCCTACAAAATCTAAATTAGAGGAATTAGAGTTAGATTGGATTTTATGAATCATTAAAATATTTTCCTTTTAAATCTTCATACAATTCTTTTATATTACCTTTTAATAATTCAAAAATTTCATTGATTTCTTCTTGAAAATTTATTTTATTTCCTTCAGAATCAGTTATTTCTATTATAACTTTTTTTTGTAAGAATTTTTCAAAAACCAAATCAATGTCATTGATGTTAACTCGAGTTTCTCTGAAAAAATCTAAGAGATGATGTAAAAAAAAAGCTTTTACGTATGAATTCCGGATATTCCTTTTGCTATCCAAATCCTTTTGATGAAAGAACTGTAATTGCTTAATAGCTATGTTTTCATTATTGTCATAATAACTGCTATCGTTATTTTCAGAATACGCCCAAGAAGTCCCGTAATCGATGTTTCTATTAACATAATTCGCGATAAATTCGTCAATTCCTGCTTTTTTTGCCCATTTATCGTGAACAACCCAATTAGGTATTTTTAGATCACTTTAAGATAAATTTTAAACTATGATTTTAATAGCGTAGGGTTAAAAAAAAACATTTTTCTTCAGATAAGATAATAAAAATAAAAAGTCATATTTCGTTAATTAACAATAATACTTAAACAAAATATTCAAAGCTCGAAACAAATATCATGGTAAAAAATAGAGAAAAATTCCCCCGAGAAGGTGCTTTCATAATGGGGCGAGTAGTTGATATTCAAGCCCAGTATATATATGTAGATTTACCGGATTACGATGGTTTGCCTTCAGAAGAAACAGCAAGAGGTATGATACATATTAGTGAAATTTCAAGTAGATGGGTTAAAAATATTAGAAGTATTGTGAGAATCGGTCAACGACTTGTATTAAGAGTTGTGAAAGTTGTTCCTGATAAAGGACAAATAGATTTGTCTTTAAGGCGCGTAAATTCCGCTCAAAAAGATTTGATAGCGAAAGAGCATAAATACGCTAATAAGTTTGAAAATCTATTGCAATTTTTAACCGAAACAGAGGGAATTGATTTAACTTTAGATAAAGCTTACGAATTAATTGGCTGGCCGATAAAAGAACAATTTGATCTTTACCAAGAAGCTGTCGAAGCTCTCAAAGAAGAAGGACAAGAAATCTTAGATGAACTTGATAATGTACCAGACGATATTAAAAAGGTATTTTTACAGGTTGTTGAGGAAAATGTCGAGGTTTCGACGGTTAGCATAAAAGGTAAGATAAAACTTATGAACAAAAGTGGAGATGGCATAAATAAAATAAAAGACACATTGAATGAAATAATTAAGATAATAGAAAAGCCAAAATTAACTAGGAATATACAATTATCGTATCTGGGAGCGCCTTTTTATAGATTAGAGATTATCTCCAAAGATTATCTTGACGCGGAAAGCATTCTATCAGATACAATTGAGGTGTTAGAGAATACAACTCAACAAAATAATGGTTCATTTGAATTTATAAGAGACTAAAGCTTAATTAATAAAAAGACATAAAAAAGGATGAAATATCTTCAGAAATGTAATGATTGTGGAAAATACGGTTTAACAAACCCAAAATCTAAGTGTACTCATTGCGGTGGAACCTTAATTAATCCATTTCCTCCAAAATATTCTCCCGTTGATAAATATTCAAAATATCGGATTATTTATTTTAAGGAGGAATTTAAAAAAAGATTTGAAGAAAGTTAAGTAATGTCTATTTTTTCAGCTAATTTCTCGTAAATAAGAATTTTCGCGTTTTTTTGTGGCATATTAGCAATGTCGTTTTCATGAAAAGGACCATAATTAATACCATCAATTCCAACTAGGGGAGGAGAAGGATTGTTAAACCTAATAAGAATATAGTTATATTGAGCTCCTTGTTCAGGTTGTATAAGTTCTGATTTTTTTTGTACAATATCAACTTCGGTGCTTTTTAAGTCTTCTTCTGTGGGAATTTCTACTAGAGAAGGTTCCACTGGTACCTCTTTATCCTCAAAAACTTTATCCAATTCAATCGGTTCATCTTCCTCGTACAATATGAGGGTTTTAAGCTTTTTAAATCCTTTAATCCCACTTACTAAATTTTGATAAAATAACTTCTCGGCTTCAATTACATCATTATAATTAATTTCTTGAAGGATTAGCGCTGCGCTTAATAGTTTAACTTCTCGAATTTTTAAAAAATCGTTAAATAAATATTTAAATCCATACTTGTATGACTTTAATAATTGAATTTCAACATTTTGCCTACCTTCTAGCTCAAATTTAGTGATATAATCAACGTTTTTCCTAAAGTAGTCAAAATTCTCTTGAGTTAAGTGGGTCAACTCACTCTTTTCAAATTCTTTAAGCCAATGTTGATAAAGGTTCTGATAATCAGTTTTTAAATTCATACCTTTCAAAAATTTTTATTCTTCTATAATAATAAAGATGAGAAATATTATTATTTTTACTCAAATTGTTTTTGCAACTTCTTTACATAATAAAAATACGGCTATGTGATGAGGGACTTCGATTTTTTCTCCTTTTGAGTATGGTCCATACTCCACGCCCTTGATTTTTGTTATTGGTATTTTATTTTCCGTGATTTCTAGTTTCTGGGTTAAATTTTTCGAACTTGTAAATACAATGGGATCCAATTTTTCGTTTGCTTCGTTCAAGGGATTAAATTTTTCCAGTTCTCTTAAAGTTATCTCTTGAACTTTGAAACCTGTTTTTCCGTGTAAAGAACCGGGATATCTTATAAGTCTGTGAATATCTATAGATACTGGTTCATCCAATTCAACTCCAACTTGTTTAGCAATTTCTTTTAAAAAATTTTTCCACATTGTCAAACCGAAGCCTTCGATAGCCCAAACATTTCTCTCTCCTTTTGTAATTAATTCTAAAAAATCATTCTTATAATTTAAAAAGCTTGTAGCATAAAATGGTTTGAATCCAAATTGATTTTTATCTAAAAACATTCTTTTTATTTCAGTTTCAGGTTTACGCAAAACTTCTTCAACTTTGCTTAAAATTTTTTGAGACCAACCACGATTTTCTTTTAGTAACCCATAAATTTCATTTGATTTTTCAATTAGCCCCAATAACTCAAATGAAATGTTATCACCTGTAAGGTAATCAACAATTTCCCTTCTTTCATCACTATTCAATTTTCTAAGTTCTTCACTTTCAACTTTTAAGTGATATCCTCTATGACCAGAAAATGCGATTCTCATATCTTTTTCGCTTATTCCGAAATCTGGGATTAAAAAATTATAAATTAATTTCTTAATTTCATTTTTAGCAACATCTAAGCAATGATTACAAACCCAATTCAATTTAGTAAACTTTGACTTCTTACATTCAGGGCATTTTTCGGGCATTCCCCTTCCTTCAGCACCACATTCTTTACAATACCAAAGATCGTGTTTTTCTTTACATGGAGTGTAGAAATGGTCGACGTCAATATCAATAATTAAATCACATCCCTGATAATGTTTGTTTTCCATTTCTCTAGCATCAGGTTCTAAATACAGTGAACCACTTGAATACAAGTGTCTAGGGGTATCTAGTAATAAATAACCTCTTAGTTCTTTCGGATTTTCAAATTTCATATGACGTTTCATAAAAACTTTTTTTTCCCATGGGATAAATCCGAACTCTCGTAAATTGAAAGAACTAACCGGCGGAATTTCTTTCTGTTCGTCTTGATAATACGCCTGAAATAACCTTTTTAGATATATAAGGTCAGTCATTTTGGTTCTTTGATTCCTCTAATGCTCTTTTTGCTAGATTTTTTTTATATTCTTCTTCTTTTTCACTTCTATATTTTTTTATACGAATATAAGCTAATGGGTGCTTCAACTTTTTTCTCTCTGTAGGGTCTTTTGAACCATACCCTTCTTTGCAAAGTTCATCCTTATATTTATCTGCCATACATAACCCTAAGGATTTTAAAGTAGAACATTGGTATGGAGTGTAATTTTTTCTTTTTGCATATTCTACTTGATATGTGGTTTTTTCTTTATCAAAATCAGGTAATGTCGAAAAAATATCGACCACTTTTTCGACAGGATATTCCAAAGCAAGTAAAAACCATACTATAAAGAGACGTTCGTGATGGACTAGATTTTGACCTTCTTCTGCTTTTTTTAATATTTCAATCACACATGGAGGATACAGTGATAACATATCCTCTTTACTCTTTATGTCAATTTTAAAAGAAAAATCAAATTCTTCTTTTCGTTTATCCCATAAGCTTGAAATTTTATCATACAACTCCTTGAATCCTTGAATTTTAGACACTTCCTTAATAAATGCCTTTAAAGAAGCTTTATCCCCTGTTTCTTCAATAAGGAGCTTATTCCTAACATATTCTTGTATTAAACGTATTAAAGTTTTATTTTGAATGAAAACATATCCATTTATCAATGTATTATTCGTTAATTTCCTATATTCATCTCTTAAATTCGACGCGAGTCTAAGGTAATCAATGTAATGGATGGAAAAATTAGCTTTTAGTTTTTCTCGATGATCTTTTACTACCTTTAGCCCATATGGTTCGGGTGGATCGTAAAAATTAATTTTTAACCCCAAATCTTGACATATATTATAAAGATTTGATTCGTTACTTTCTCTTTCCATATCGTTGTAAGCATTCTTTGAATACAGATTCGCAGTTCTGTTTGTTATCATCTTGTTATTTAGAGCATAGAGGATAATTTTGAGTAATAAATATACATGAATATTCAAGTCGTCAATTTTATTATCTGGAATCTCTTCCAAGTTATTGAATGCAGCTTCAAAGATTTTTAAAACTCGTTCAGCTATTTGAATACTATCAGAATTAATAAATAATTCTGAAATAAACTCAGCAGGTGGTTTCTCCCCGATATCTTCATAAATTTTTTTTAAGGAGGGAAGCCATGGATAACGATTGACTAATTCATTTGAAATGCTCAAGGCGTTAATAACCTCATAATTCAAAACAAAAATAGGTATATATAATTGATAACGGGGGCGTTTCGTTTTAACTGCAATGAGATAATTGATTTATTAAATATCACTTAAAATTCGTCCATATCGTCATCGTCGTCAAATTCAGCTTCTTCGACGCGAGGTGCGAGAAAGTAGTTCAATTCGCCACCCTCTAAAAGATCGAAAATCATTTTTAAGGGATGATCTGTTTTCAGTGAAATTTCGAGTTTTTCTGTTATCGACGCGATTTTTAGTATTGCTTTTAGAAATGTAAGACTATAGGCTCCAGTGCAAGTCTCGCTAATATTACTTTCAATTAAATCTTCCACGCTAAGATCATACTCCATTTCACCAATTTGACCCGTCGAGCTAAAGATTAATCCTTCGTTCGCAACAGCCTTCATATTCAGGATTTCAGAATATATTTCTGCGTCTTTTATCGCTTCTACTAGAAATTCCGTATCTATAACCCAATTTGAAGGATACTCAATTTTTAATAAGTTGTCCATAGGAATTTCTTCCCGTTCAAGGTCAATTAATGCTAAACTAAACGTTCTCTTGCGGGTTTTCCCAACTCGGTCCATGGTGATTTTAATTTTTTGGTCCGTTTCTTTGAAGTCTATTTCAATGTTGTCATCAGCAGAACTTCTTTTAAGGATCTTATCCAAATCACCTAAATTTAATCCGATTTTAGATTCTTTACTGCACTTATAATCGTCAAAGTTCTCCTTCTTTATTGATAATTTTAGCAAACAAATTCGACTTGGGTCCATTGCAGTGATCACAAATTCTTTAGGAGATACTTTAAATTCAGTCTCATCAATGATACTTGAAAGCGTTTCAACTATTCCCTTCAATACTCTACTATTATCCAGTTTTAGTGTAAAGCTCATTAATTATCAGCACTTTTATTGATTACTAATTTATATTAATATAGTTTTATTAGCAATATTTATAAAATTCAGTATTATAGGTTTAATAATACTTTACAATTCAAATTGTAATT
>JAEOTS010000127.1 GCA_016839745.1 Promethearchaeota archaeon | reverse complement strand
TATATTTTGTTTATTTTTTACGCTTATATTGACACGTGTAATGAATTTAGTTATCTATCAAATTTTAATTTTATTAAAACGAGAGAACTAAAAACCAAAAACTTAAAAGGTTGCCATACGACCTTCGAGAGAAAACAAAATATCTTAAAATCCTAAATTTTATCGAAGGTATCAAGTGGAGAATTTCAAGATTTGTGAAAAACGAACTAATAATAATTATTTGGATTAAATACTCTAGTTATGTCTTCTTCTTCGAATTTCCCACTCCACTTTTCTTCAATTATTACGAAGCGTTCAGGATTTTTATTAGGGTTTAACACTGAGTGATAAGTCATCTTTTCGTTTAAAAATTCTGTTCCCTTTTCGACAAAATAATGAACTTCATTCGCGTTTATTATAATCGGGTTGCCTTCCAGAATTTTCCAATGTTCGTCTCTAAAATGGTGAATTTGTATAGATATCCCAATCTCTGGTTTGACATAAATTAAATTGTAATCAGGATAAGTGAATTTAATGCTGTACCATTTATTTAATGTATCAGTATATCCGCTTGGTACATTATATTTCTTACTAAATTCCACGGGGTCAAATTTTACTTTTTTAGATAACTCAAATTTATATGGTTGATATATTATTTTGTGACTTGTTATATTGGTACTATATTTTACTTTTACATTCTTATCCCTTTTGTTAATTATCATGTAATAATCGTTTGGTTTTATCATTAAGTTAGATTCTTTTAATTGTTCTGTGAAAAAGGATGTTCCGTTTACAAGAAAAATCTTATTTAGTGATTTAGAATCAATCGATAATTTTAGTCCCTTTTCTCCATTTTTTCTAAGATTTGTACCCCTATTAGGTTTAATTGTCTCTTCTATCATTTTAGTGTGTCCGAACTGTGTAATTAGCATTATATTGTTTGAAACGATCCTCAATTTCATTTAAATAGGGCATTGATGCTTGTGCTCCTTGTCTTGTTATAGCAATGGAGGCGGCTGCCGTAGCGTACTTTACCGAAGTTAGTATATTTTCTCCTTGGCATAATTTACTAGCTACCACCCCATTGAAGCAGTCTCCAGCACCTACAGTATCAATAGCCTCAACGTTAAAAGCTGGAACTTCTGTAGAAATATCCTCTTCTGCATCGTATATAATACATCCTTTTTTACCTAGCGTAGTTATTATTGTTTTTATTCCTAACCTTGATATACATTTTGAAGCCTGAATTATTTTCTCTTTATTATTACCTATCAATTCTTCAAGCTTCAAGAGCGAATGTAATTGTAACAATTCTCCCTCATTAGGAATAATAATATCAATATTACTCAGAATTGATAAGCCAATTGGCTTTAATGGAGCAGGATTGAGAATTTTTATGATTTCCCCTTGTGCTGCAATTTTAAAAATAAATTCAATTGTTTCAATTGGTATCTCCATTTGAACTACCAAACATTTAGCATTTTTTATGATATCTGAGTTAGCTTGAACTTCTTCTGGAGTTAATTTAAAATTGGCTCCAGGTGCTACACTAATCATGTTTTCTCCAGTCTCATCTATCAATATAAAAGCCACACCGCTTGATTCGTGCGGATCCCTTATAATATGCTCAATATTTACTCCTTCCTTACTCAATTGAGAGAGCATTTCCTCTCCAAATGCGTCTACACCAACTTTTCCAATAAAAATTGTTTTGGAACCAGATCTTACAGAAGCTACCGATTGATTCGCGCCTTTTCCCCCCAAGAATTGTTTAAAAATACCTCCTGTTACGGTTTCACCCTGCTTTGGGAACCGTTGCGAATAGATATTCAAATCCATATTACTTGAACCGATGATTAGAACGTACTGGTCTCGATTTGGCATAATTTTCTCTTTTATAAAACCGATTTATATATCAACATTCTTTTTATATTATCAAATTATGGTTCATCACAATTAAAACCAAGTGATTCTTAACGAATGGTTTTAATTTAATATAATTTTAAAAATAATATTAAGCAAAGTAACCTTGCTTGAAAATATTAAAAAAAAAACATGTCTGAAACTCGTAAAGGTGTTTAATATGGCTAAAGACAAGATAATTGGAGCAATCGTTATGATCCTTGGCATCCTAATCGCTATTATCTACACCATGGGAAGCGTCGTGGATTTATGGTTTGAAACGATAGGTAATAACCCAGGTTGGGATCAATTTTTCAGGGTTTTTGAAATCGATTGGCTCGATTACAGACTATTTACCGTTCTACCCCTCTGGATTATGGTTCTTCTAATCGCGATAATCGCGATTTGGATCGGGTACAGCATGCTTACAAAATACTCGCACTTCGCGGGATTCAAGTTAAACGCCGGCACCCGTTCCTTTAGAGGAATTGGAAGAAGAATTAGCTGCTGAAGAGGAATCTGGAGAGTAGAAAGAATATAATAAATATTTTTCTTTTTTTTATTTTTTCATTAAATTAAGTTTAATTGGTTAAAGCAAGTTCAACCAATTCCTTCATGGTTTTACCAGTATGCTGAGGGATATAACGAGAAGCGGCGTTTTTTCTTAAACTTTCTTCGGTGTATCCAAAATCTTGACAAAAACCAAGTTCAAATGCCAGTTTAACTGCAGATATTTTACTTTTAGCCTTATAATAATTTCTAATAATTCTAATCGCATCTGGCAAATAGTCTTTTTTGGGTTTAAAATGATATTTTTTGTTAAGCTTGTTTATTCCTCCTAAATTGTCAGAAATAAACCTTTTCATTTCCCATGTTTTTTCTCTTACTGTCTCACCAGGTACTTCGAATCCTGGTAATGCATCCATTAGAGATTTTATGGTTACACAACCTTCTTTTACCTTCTTTTCAATTATTTCACTTAAGATTTTGTCTCTTATCCTCCTATAATTTGGTCTTTCAGGAAATCTTTCATTATAAATCTCATTGCGTATCCAATCACTCACAGTTTTACTTGCATTCTCCATTTCACCTTCTAATCCGAGCTTAATAGCTATATCTTTAGCTACATATCCCAGCTCAAATAGTTTTTTAGTTTCTTTTAATATCATTTCATGTTTTATATCTTTCAGTGATTTTCCATAATAATAAAATAAATTACTTACCATAATTGCTCTAGTTGTGTTTATTTCTTTCCTTATTTTTTCAAACGGACTTCTAGTTCTACGCACATGCATGATATTTCTTATAGATTTGTCAAGTCTTACAGGATCAAGCAAAACCATTCTATTTTCTTTACCCCCCTCTTCAATATTCCTACCAAATTCCTGATATTGTGTTTTATAATAACCTATCCAGAACTTTTCGGCATTATCAGCTAATTTTTGTGTAGAATTAATAGTATCCTCTAATTGCTTTTTTTTTAATAGGGGATTCTCAATACTTCTAATCATATTTATATCTCCTTGAAACCGTATTATCTGGAGAATTTTAAGCCTGATAAATTTCTGAGCAACTTGTTTTATTATGAAATTCCTCTTAATCGAATTTTCGAAATATGTATGCTTCTTTTTTACATCGAAAGCATTTTTAATATGCCCATGAAAAATTCTTTCTTTTGCCTTTTCTATAGTTTGTCCTATATATCCGATACCTGGGAAGGATAACCATTCTTTTTTACCGTTTGCTAAAGTTCTCGTAAAAAATACTCGATAAATTGTGATATCACCAAAATCCTTCGATTCTTCTATTTTCTTCAGATCTTTAGGATTCATTGTGATAACACTTTCAAGATAATTAGTATTTTTCAGAGTTTTCTTGCAATCTGGACAGAGAAGTGTATGGCTATTTTGGAGGATATAATTATGTCTAGGTTTTGTAAGTTTTCGATTAAAGCAGCATCTTCCATATTTTTTAAAATACTTAATTACTAAATCTCTTGGTTTATTTAGTTGGGTCAATTTTTTGGTTATAACGTAATTTTGTTTAAACATTTCTATAGATTCAAACTTATCTAATTCTTCAATAACGGTTCGTTCAAATTTTGAAAGTTGATCTATTGGTCTTTTTTCTGAGATAATTGTAAGTACCCTTTTAATTAACCAGCGTGAATAAATTATAAAATCTTCTCGATATTGGCGGTTGTTTTGGAATTTTCCTTGAAATTTCTTGAGATTAAGTTCAAATTCATCTAGGGTGATTTCACGTAATGGATTGATAAATTCGGTTTTTATTCTATTTTCATGTATGGGGCTAATGCGTCTGTGAAGTTCATTAATAAGATCCTCGTTAATCTCTAACTTCTCTAAATCAATTTTACTATCTTTTTCTAATCGTAATGTATGGAAGTATACCAAACGAAGAAACACAACAATGAAATTGATTTTGAAGAGTTGAGGAAAATCTGTGTCGTAATATACCCTACCGTTCGGATAACGTAGAGCACCGGTAGGAATAAATAATTCCTGTGGCGGTTTATTTACAATAAAGGGCATATTAGGGGGTGTTTCTTTATTAGCTGTAGAGCCAATTAAAAGTTCAACTTCAGCTCTTTTAATAATATCTCCGCAATTTTCGCAGTAGAC
>JAEOTS010000126.1 GCA_016839745.1 Promethearchaeota archaeon | reverse complement strand
TATCTTCTAACTGATGACACTATTACCTTATCACTCCCTTCCTCTACATATTTACTTAGAAATTTAGCAGCAGTCATAAGGCGTTCATCAGTTTGAGTTAAATCAATAACATATAATCCGTAATTAGTTTGCCTATAAATAAATCTTCTAGCATCTCCAGATAACAATTTTGTCCCTATATGGATACCACAACTTAGATATAATTGCTTTTTTTCTTCGTCTTTATCGATTAATTTTTCGATATCTCCAACTTCAGTATCTATATCTTCGGTATCGAGTAAATCAAGTTCTTCTTCTAAATCTAACTCGTCTTCAAAATCTTCTTCGAATTCCCTCTCGAAATCTTTCCTTAAATCTTCTTTGGAAATTGTTTCTTCTTCCTTCTCAGAATTATCAGTAGTTTCCGTTTTTTTCTTTTTTTTAGCCAAGGTAGATACCCTACAATTAAAGATTTAGTAAATAAAATAATATTATTGATAAATGATAGAAAACGTCATAATTTTAATATTTTATTAAAAGAATTCTTCTAATTCTCGTAGAACTAAAGATTTAATATATCAAATTAATTAAAATTATTAATTAACTCATATAAGATATTTCATACAAATAGCTTATCTAAAACGAGTGGTTTAAAATGGTATCCTATCGATTGGTGGTTGGCATTATAGTTGGAATTATCTTTAGCTTTTTTACTGTGTACTTTTTTAATATGCAAATTATAATTACCCAAATACAGAATTATTTGCAAACAGATGCTTTAAAAGTGGTTGTTTTACAAATAGGAGCAAATTTTAAATTTGATCTTTTAGCCTTTTTCACGGGTACGCCGAATATAGTTGATTTCTTTGCTCCACAACTTCTAGCCAGCATTTTTATTGGTTTTTTGAGTGGTGCAATTTCTAAAGGATTAAAGAGAGGTCTTATTGCAAGCTCTCTAGTAATAATTATTGATTTTTTAATCTGGATGCTATTAAGTGTCATTTCTGGTGAAGATTTAATGGCATTATTTCAAGGAGCTCAACTTTCCGGGACAATCGGAGGAATTTTAAGTGCCATTTTAGGGGCAATTATAGGTGGATTACTCGGTGGAATTGTCAGCGGTCCATATGAAGAAGTCTATTAGACTTATCCATTTAAAATAATTTTATTATTTAGTTAAAAATAGATGTTAAACTGAATAACTAAACCTTATAGTTAATAATTAATTTTTAAAGTTTAATGGCAAGAGAAGAAACTCTACCTACAAGCGATTTTGCTTTTGATTTATTGAAAGAGTTAAAAGTTCCTTATAATGTAAGACGTCATTCTCTAAAAGTTGCGGATAAGGCATTATATTTAGCAGAAAAAATAAGGTTAAAAGAGATTGATATGGATTTAATTGAGATTGGTGGCTTGCTTCACGATATAGGTAGATGTAAAACTCATGGATTTAAACACGCCTTAATTGGGGCTAAAATAATCAGAGAAAGAGGTTTATCAGAACGGCTTGCCAGAATTTGCGAAACCCATATTTTAGGGGGATTAGATAAAGAAGACGCTAAGCAGGTTGGGTTACCTGAGAGAGATTTTCTACCATTAACACTTGAAGAAAAAATAATCTGTCTTGCGGATAAATATATAGCTGGAACTAAAGAAGTTTCAATCGAACAAAGATTTGAAAAGTGGTTTAACAAATATGGTAAAACTCAGATCCTCACTAAGGCTAAGGAACGAATTGAAAAAATCCAGAAAGAAATTGAAGATTTAGTATAAAACTCAGAAAAATTAGTATTTATTAATCCAAATTAGTGCATTGAATTTCGTTATCCATCAAGCGGTACAGGAATAATATACAAAAATGGTAGTTTCATTGATTTGATTTCAATTTTTCTTTTAGCTGATTTAATATTCCTCCAGATTCCAATATTTTTTTTAAAAAAGAAGGTAATTTTTTATACGCTATTTCAATATCCTTTGATTTGTTGAATATTATCCCATTTTCAATCGAGATTTGTACCTTATCTCCATTGGAGAATGTCGCTTCGTCCCAATCACATATGACTCCAGCGACTCCATTATTAATAAGATTTCGAAAATATATCCTTGAAAATGATTTAGCAATAATGCCTTTTATCCCAAGAATTTTAAATACATTTACTGCTTCTTCTCGGGAGCTTCCAGTCCCAAAATTATGTCCTCCTACAATTATAGATCTCGTCGCTACTTTTTGCGCAAAATTGGGTTCTTTAAACTCTAAGACGTGTTTAGCCATTTCATTTGGATCTCTCATTGTTAAAGTATAGCTAGGTACAATATCATCAGTATTAATGTCATCCCCTAAAATATAAATCTCTCCTTCAATATTTTCCATTATTATAACACCTCCCGAGGATCAGATATTTTTCCCTTTAAAGCTGAAGCCGCCACGGTTGCGGGAGATGCCAAGAAAATTTCAGCTGTAGGATCCCCCATCCTTCCAATAAAATTCCGATTCGTGCTACTAATGCATCTTTCATCTGGGCCCAATACGCCTAAATGACCACCAATGCAAGCTCCACAAGTAGAGTGCGTAACAACAGCACCTGCATCTATAAAGATTTCTATTAGACCTTCTGTCATAGCGTTCATATAAATTTCTCGTGATGCGGGAGTAACGATTAATCTGGTTTTCGGATGTATTTTTTTTCCTTTCAATATCCTAGCGGCGATGCGTAAATCTTCCATTCTCCCATTAGTGCAACTTCCTAAGAATGCTTGATCTATTTCTTCTCCTTGAACTTCTTCAATTGTTGCTAAATTTCCGGGATTTGAGGGTTTAGCTATCACCGGGGTTATCTTTGACAAATCATAATGTAACTCATTCTCATACTCCGCATTTTCATCTGGTTCTACAAATTGATAAGGTTGATTTGTTCTATTTTTTAACCATAATTTGAGTTTTTCGTCGGGTAGGAAGATTCCAAATTTAGCACCCGCTTCTACAACCATATTTGCTACTGTCATTCGAGAATCAATTGTCAACCAAGAAGAACCCGTTCCATGAAACTCTAATGCTTTATATATTGCACCTTTGGTTGAGATATCTCCAATCATCGTTAATATAAAATCCTTAGACATAACTCCTGTATTTAATCTACCTGTTAATTCAACTTTAATAGATTCAGGAACTCTAAACCATAATTTTCCAGTTGCAAACACAACAGAAACATCTGTTGCACCGATACCTGTTGATAAACAATTAAAAGCACCATATGTTGTTGTATGACTGTCAGAACCAACTATTAACATCCCTGGTCTTGAAAATCCCAATTCTGGTAGAACTTGATGACAAATTCCTTTGTTTATCCCCATATTATGAACAAATTTATATTTTTCTGCAAATTTAACACAATCTTGGTGCATTCGTGCTGCGTTGATGGTTGGGGCGGGTACCCAATGATCGAGAATAAAAAATATTTTATTAGGGTCCCAAACATAGTCTATCCCGAGTTTTTCATATTCCAAGTGAATTCTTCCCCCCAATTGTTCGTGTACCATTATTAAATCAATATCTGCTTCAACAAATTGTCCAGGTGAAATTTTTTCTACTTTAGAATGTGTTTTTAATATTTTTTCTGCTAGTGTATAACTCATTCAATATCACATTTGAGGTCTTGATTTTCACATAAAATGCTATAATCATCATCAATCAACTTTATTGTTTCTCGAAACAAATTGCATGTGTCAAGTAAAATTTTAGGATCTACTTTTTCAGGAGTATCTTTAACTGTATGAGTATATAGCGATGCTGCTCCAGTAGTAATGTCAATTGCATCGTAATCCCTTAGACGAAAAGGAATTGTATCTGTATGTGCTCCAGTGCTTAAATGAAGCCCTTTCACCTCTAGATTTTCGCTTTTGGCAGCAATTAACATGTATTTACTTAAAAGTGGGGTAATTAACCTGCGTATACCTACTCCGTAGGATTTGAAATATTCAATCCTATTATATTTATGGCGTCTACAAGAAACCATATCAAAATTAATTTGAAAAACTCTTCCTTTTACGAATTGATTTTCATATTCATTTACAAACACGCGCGAACCCATTGTTCCTAATTCTTCTGCCGAAAATTGGCAAAACCAAATGTTGAAATTATCCAAAGGATGTTTAATAAAGAAAGTACTTAATTCGAATACTATTGCCATTCCAGATGCGTTATCTAAAGCTCCCGGAGATTTATTATGTATGTTGAGGAAAAGTAAGCAAATATTTGTAAATGAGATTAATATAATTGATATCCAAGCTCCATATATTGTAAAATAAAAAGAAATATTCAACTGTCCAAATAGAATGATTAAAAAAAAAATATACACACCTACTAATATTAATTCGCTATATAACATAATTTTATACAAAACTACTCTCCAGAAAGTGTTTATTGATTGCGATTTAGAATCGAGGTGCGCTGAAAGTATTATATTTCCAGCATCCTTATCTGGTATCTTTTTAGCAGGAATTTTAGTAAAAACATTAGTAGATGTAATAGTTTCACCAAAATAATCACCCCAAAAACCGGTGATTTCCGGATGCTTGAGACCTTTAATTATTAAATAAACAGTTATAGATGTAAAAATTATTAAAAGCATTGTTAAAGAAACATGAATATATAAGAGTAATAACAGATTTAAATTGAATATTAAATTTAACGTCATAAGCAATTTCAGTAATGTTGTAGAATAAAAATCTGAAAAATCAAAAGATTGCTTTTTTATTTTATCACTTTTAAATCCTATCTCTTTGAAAGTGTCGTAAGCTAACGTAACCGCTTTTTTTTCACCTTCGGTACCTGCCAAACGCGGAAAACTAAAAGTGTTGACATAATTTAACAGGTTTTCTTGGCTAAAATAAGTGTTACTTAATTTTTGGTTCCGAGATATTATCTATTCCCTCGTTATAAGTGATTTAATTTTTAATTTGAATTCCACATTGGTCCAATTTTTCAATAACAACTTCTTGGATATTTGCTTGGACTATTTCGATTATGTCGTCTGTATTGATTACAATATACTCCTCGTTTTTAGCACGATCAAGATAAACTTGCCTTACTTTTTCTAACAACGAAGTGTCTTCGAATTTGTCTAAAACTTTATGATGTTTCCGGGTTAATGATAATTTAGGATCGATATCTAAAATTATTGTTAGATCGGGTTTACCTGCAAATTTGTTTAAGGTCTTAACCCACTCAACACTAATTTCTTCAGATTGGCTTGATTGGTATGCAATCGAAGATTCTAAATACCTATCAGATATTACAGTGTATCCTTCCTCTAATTTATTTTTTATATCATTATTAAAATGAAGAACTCTATCAGCAGCAAATAATAGCGCGTCTGTAGAAGCTGGAATTTTATCATTCTTTAGGTAAGTTCTTAACAAATTTCCAATATCGCTATTTGAGGGTTCCTGGGTTAAATAAATTTTTAAACCTTTCAAGCTCAAAAAGCCTGCTAATAGTTTACTATGAGTTGATGTACCTGAACCATCTATCCCATCAAGAACAATAAAAATTGAATGTTGCATTGATTTTCTCACTTTATTTATTATTTATTCTTAATTAATAAGAAATTTTCTCATTTTAAGATTAAAGTGTTAGTATCCATTTGAATAATATTTAATAAATATTTTAAAGGAGATAATTTATTTCTAAGTTGTTAAAGATAGAATTTATTGATGATCATGTCAACTAAAAATACTGTAGGTTATTGTCCCTATTGTAAACAAAATGTGTTATTAGTCAAGGAGGCTGCAAACTGGTCGTTAATCATAATCTTAATAATTTTTACGGGAGGAATTGGTCTTATAATATATGGAATCATATACTATAACAAAACTCCTAGCCGTTGTATTCATTGTCACTCACAAATTGCATTAGCTTCAACCAGTAGTGTTCAATCTTCAAATCAAATTCGATCCAACATAAAATTAGGACAAGAAAGCGAAATTAATGCTGTTGAATCTGTGGAAAATAATAAAACACAGCAGCAAAATTTCTGTTCATTTTGTGGAGAGCTTTTACTAAATAGAGAAGCAAAATTTTGTGCGCATTGTGGTACAAAAGTATAATCCATTAGATTTTTAGAAATACAACCTACATCTTATGCTAAGTAAATCCTTCTCGTGGATAGAATAAATATTGGGGATTTTTTCTTTTCTTAAATTTTTTCTTTCGCAGGAAATTATCTCTTGTACCCTAAAATATATTCTATTATCCTTTACCCACATCTTATCAACCAGGATATTAAGTACTCCAAGATTTCCTGTGCTATATACTTGAAAGGTAGTTAACTTTTCCGTTGTTGAACCCTCTAAACTAGATTCATATCTTTATAATCCAAATATAGTGTTAATAACCTCATGGTTTTTACACTTGAAAGTTTATTTTTTTAAAATCTTTGTTTAAAAATTGGACTCCAAATTTCTTTTATTCTTTCATTATCGAGTTATAGTTAAGAAAAAGAAATTTTCAATTCAATCATAATAAAAGAGGTAAAAAAATGGCTACAAGATATTGTCCGAAATGTAAGATGAATGTTCTTACAACACGAGAAGATATTGATATTTGTTTGGTAATAATTTTATGCATTTTTACCGCCGGTATAGGTTTACTTATTTATTTTGCAATATACCACGAGAAAGAACCAAATCGATGTGTTCACTGTAAAAGTATTGTTCAACCCGTCATTAACGAACAAAGGGACACTTCTTTAGACCTTAGATCAAATCAAATAGAGGGTTACCAAAAAATAACAAACTATAAAGAAAATAGGTCTATTGTTGAAGAAAATTCAAATTTTTGCTCCAACTGTGGAGTACAGCAGAGTGATAGAGAAGGTTTAAAATATTGCGCATTCTGTGGTTCAAAAATTAATTAAATAAAGATTTAATTTTCACTTTCTTTTTTTAAAATCTTCATAAATTCATAAAAATAATTATAAGAATTATGAAAATGATTATCTTCTTTTGAATAATCTAATCCTTGGGAGAATAATTCGTTAAAACCTATGATATTTTTTTCTTCGATTATTTTTTTATATTTATGGAGCAGACTTTCAAATAATTCTAAAATTTTAAGAAATTCTTGATTTTCCATTTGAATCTCACCAAACATTTCCATTTCTCTCTGGATAATACTCTCAGCAAAAACCTTTTGAAGCAAAAAAGTAGTTCCAGTAAATCTGGTCAATTCATTTAACGGTTCTTTAGTGCTCTTAAGAAGATTTAAAAAAAGAATGTTAAACATATGGGGGACACCTAAAGTAAGAGCTACTCTTTTATCGTGAATCTCCGGTAAGGTTTCAGTAATAATTAATCCAACAGATCTAAATAATTCCAAGAGTTCATTAATAACTAGTTCGTATTGGTCGGTTCCTCCTACTTTTAATACCATCATTACATAATTTTTCATATCACTGATTCCTGGACCAAACATGGGGTGAAGTGAAATGCAATTTACAGGAAATTTATTTTTTATCTCAGTTAAAGCATTAAAAACGGCATATTTCAAAGATGTGACGTCAAAAATTAATGCATTCTTCTTCAAAAAAGGTCCAACTTTTCTAATCATATCAGGAGTGGAGTTTATTGGAATTGAAATCATAACCATATCGGCATTTTCAACGCTTTTTTCGAGCGAAAGTTCATAATGTACATTCAATTCTATAACAGCTTGTTTTAATTTATCTTCGTTTCGAGCGTAAAATGTTACTTCGAATCCATGGTCCTTAAAAAATTTTCCAAAAACTTTACCCATACCACCAGAGCCACCTATAATTGTAATTCTTTTTCCTAATATCATTTTTTTCCCAAAATTTCAATAATTTTCTCTTTCATTGTATTTTTATTTGGTTTTTTATCTGTCCACCATTCAAATGCTAAGGCACCTTGATTAATAAACATATCAATCCCATTCAATGTATTACATCCTATTTCGCTAGCGTCTTTGATAAATTGAGTTTGGAGAGGATTATATATGATATCATATACAAATAAACGATCAGTTAATAGTTCCTTAGAAATTGGTGATTCATTTACATCGGGATACATTCCAATAGGAGTTGTATTTATTAAAATATCTACCTCGTTTAACAAACTTTTCAACGTACCTTCACTCAAATCTTTTCCCGTGGCTGGAATCTTCATTTTATCTTCTATAGCTTTTGCTAATCTAAAAGCTCTCTTCTCCGTTCTATTACATATAAATAACTCGTCTATTTCCTCGGATAACGCAAAACTAATTGCTCTAGCTGCCCCTCCTGCTCCCAAAATCAATACCTTCTTATCCTTAATATTACATCCAGCATCAATTAAAGCCTTTTTAGCCCCTAATGCATCTGTGTTTTTGCCTACTAAAACACCATTTAAATTTTTGATAGTATTAACAGCGCCAATCTTTTCAGCAAGTGGTTCAATTTGATCTAAATAGGGGATAATATTTTCTTTGTGGGGAATGGTGACATTTATCCCTTTCATATCATACTTTTTAAATCCTATTACTACTTTTTCTAGATCTTTAGGGGGAACATCAAAGGCTAAGTAAATGTAATCTAAAGATAATTCTTTTAGTGCAGCATTATGCATTACTGGACTCATACTATGCTCGATTGGATGCCCAATTACACAAAGAACTTTAGTCTGAGCTTTTGTATGCGGATTTTTCAGCATGTTATTACAATACTTATTAAATTTGAAACTATTAATATGTTTAAGAATAAGATTTATTTATAATTATTTAGCTATAAGCAGAAATCAAATGAAGGATGATATTAAAATATGAATAAGATTTCTCTCAGTACGGGAACTTCGACATTTCCGATGCCTGCCGCAGTTATATCTGTGGGGATTGGTGACGAAGCGAATTTAATTACTCTCGCTTATGTAGGTAAAGTTTGTTTAAATCCTCCAGTTATAGCAATTTCAATACAACCAAAGCGTCATTCTTACGAACTAATCGAGAAACACGGGGAGTTTGTACTTAATTACCCTACAAAAGACCAGTTAAAAGAGATGGATTATTGTGGGACGCGTTCGGGAAGAGATGTAAATAAATGGAAAGAGTTAAGCTTGACTAAAGAACAAGGTACAATAGTTCAAGTCCCTATGGTTAAAGAATTTCCCTGGAATATGGAATGCAAAGTTATTAAAAGAATAGTATTAGGTTCACATGTATGTTATCTTGGAGAAGTTGTTGCAACTCACTCTGATGCGCAATTTGTCTTAAACGGTAGATTAGATCCTGAAAAGTTCAATTGTTTCGCCTATATTAATGGAAATTACATAGGGCTGGAGAAAGGTGTTTTAGAAACGCATGGTTTTTCTGAGTAGTATTATAATTTTTCTATTTTTCTAAAATTAAGTACATCACATCAAAGATATATTGAGTTGAAAGCATGCCAAAGGATTCCATCGCTTTAATCGGGTTTATGGCAACGGGTAAGTCTACAGTAGGAAAAGCATTAAAGGATCGTTTAGGAAAAGACTATAAATTCGTAGAGACGGATCAAATTATCATAGAGATAGCTGGAAAGTCAATCCCCAAGATCTTTATGGAAGATGGTGAAGCAAAGTTCAGAGATTATGAAATTGACGCTTGTAAGAAAGCCGCTCGTTTATCAAAATCGATTATATCTTGTGGAGGAGGAGTTGTTTTAAACGCAACTAATATTGAAATATTAAAACAGTCCTGCCACATTGTTTTATTAACAGCTACTCCTGAGGTAATCTATAGTAGAGCGATGTCAGAAGGGAAAGAAAATAGACCCATTATCAACAAAAAAGATCCCTTTAATGAAATAGAAGAAGTTTTGAGTTACAGAGAGCCGTATTACAATTCTTCAGCAGAGATCATTATTGACACTACAGAAAAATCAATTGAAAAGATCGTCGAGGAAATTCTCATACAAACTAAACTATACTAGAAAGAAAAAAAAAGGAAATTGTTTGTTTGTTTTATTATTTTTCGATCCTATCCACAAGCCATTTTGGCATAACCAAAGACAGGTAAGTAAAAACGAAGAACAAGATAGCGAAGATCCAAGCAATATAAACAAATTCAGAATATCCGGGATGGTCAGCAAAAGTAATAAGTATAGTGTCTAAAACAAACATTAGAAAGAAAGCAATCATAGAAATCATAGCCAAAAATAAGAGTATTAATCCCGCTTTTGCTTTAGCATCTTGTGTTTGTTTTCTTGTTTTCAAACAAAATATCGCTATGAAGAGGTAAACTATATAAGAATATAGGATTACAGAAAGCGTTGAATAGAGCCGAATGTTTAGCTGTCCCACATAATCTTCAGGTGGGACTCCCCACCAGTTCCAAGGGAGGAATAAAACAAGGATTATGATAACTCCAAAAACTACTAAAGGTACTAGTGCTCTCTTTCCTTTACTGGTAATTAGCTGAGCAAATACAAAGAGAAAAATATCTGCGACAATTATCATACCATAGGCAAGTGGTAATGAAATTCTATATATTTCTTTAAAGAAGCCTGTAATTACCGCTTCACCTAAACCAATAGTAAGCACTATTAATGCAACCGTAAGTAATATAAATACGATTGAAAGATAGAGAGGGGCATTAACTTTTCTCTCTCTCCACTTCTTTATCATCAATATTGTCATAAAGATACTAAAAACAATTAGACCAATGTAATAGAAGAATATTGGCAAAATACTGTTATTAAATGGTGTATAAGTCATAAAAATAATATCATAATACTCTTTTATAAACCTTTAGAGTTTAATTTATGTGAATTTTTACAATTTATAAAAAAACTTTTTAATTGTTATAAGATAATAATTATAGTCATAGTAGGCTTTCGATTAAATCATTAAAACCTTTAAGTGTTGTTTTTGACTTCAAATAAAATACTACGAGACATGTGGATTGTATCCGAAGGAGGAATAGTTGTATTTAGTAGAGTCTACGAAAAAACCTTAGATGATCAACTTTTTGGGGCGTTATTGACTGCACTAAATTCCTTTGCTCAAGAAATAACTCACGATGGTTTATCCAATTTTGAACTGAGCGACATACGTTTTACAATACTAAAAAAATCTCGTTTTATATTCATAGCAAATTCTGATAAAAAAATTAAACCTAAAAGAGTTCTTCAAGAATTAAAAAATGTAATGGATATATTTTTTACCTTATACCCTAAAGAAATTATGGATAATTGGGACGGTGATATATCTATTTTTTCTAATTTCAACAAGAAAATTGAAGATTCTTTAGACGATCCGTTAAAAAAAATGGAAAAAGCATTTTGGTAATTTTATAAAATTCCAAAATTAAACCCCCAATTTTAAAAACAATAATTACTCATAGTATTTTTGATGGATCCACTAAAAGAAGTATCTTTATATAATTATATATAATGAAGTTTATTAGGGATCTAAATTAGATTGATTTTTCTCTCGGTTATAATTTTTAGTTATAAATAGCGGACTTTGTTTGATAAAGTCTCATTAATTAATTAAGTGGCGACTCTAATGGAACTCTGTTGCATAAAGTTTAAATATTAATATTGTCTATCTTTAATTATATACTCTGTATGGCAAAGTGAAGCAGAGTAAGAGAAAAATACTTTAATTCATAAATTAAAAAAAATTAATTCAATTTAGGTAAAAAAAAAAGAGAGCTGAAAAATATGGATAAATACCAAAAAATGATCACGGGTTTTTTGATTGTAGCTGGTGTTGTAGCATTGATATTTGTTTTTGTTGTATTTAATGGATCGGGGGGCAGTGAATCTAGTTCTGATGACTCTGGGTTTCCATTTTTTATCTTTTTCCCAAGCTGGATAGCAATTTTTATTCCGATCATATCCCAGAAAAGACAGGAAGCGAAAAAAGAAGAAGAGTTAAGAAATCAATTAGAGGAGTAAAAAAAAATGCATTTTGAGAAGAAAAAAGAAGGAATGTTTATTATTGGCATGTTTTCCCTTTTAGTCGCTATTTTATTAGGGAGATTCGGTGGAGAATATGCTTTAGCTAATTTTCTTGAAGGATTATTCACAGGACTTTCTATAGTGATGAATCTATGCTTTTTAGTTAGATTTGGAAAAGAAAGAAGAAAGAATGATATAATATCGCAAAATTAGGTGTAAAGAAAAATGTTCGTAATAAATGAAAGGGTAGGAAAATTAACCTGTTTTTTGGCGCCTTCAATTTTAGGAGCGGTATTTTCTCACGAGTATATTTTTCATATGTACTGTTAAAAAATTAAAAATAAAAATTAAATAAAAAAAGAGTTGATAAAAAAAAATGACTGAAAGTTATGCTATAGTTACCAACGATCTGACAAAAAATTTCGGTAGTGTTCGTGCAGTTAACAAGCTTAACCTAAAAATTCCATATGGTAAGACCTATGGATTGTTAGGTCCAAATGGAGCGGGTAAAACCACAACTATTAGGATGCTTAACGCAATTATATCAAATACTTCCGGTAACGCTTCGGTTGGTGGTTATGATTTACTAACTCAAAACGAGGATATCAGAAGGATTTGTGGATTTTTACCAGAGTCACCTGGTTTATATTCTAAACTTACAGCAAAGGAATTTTTAGAGTTTATTGGCGAGTTATATTACTTGCCAAAAGATGTGATATCCGCTCGCATTGACGAATTGTTAGAGCTTTTTGATTTAGAGGGAAGAGAAAACGATCTTTTAGAAGGTTATTCCAGGGGTATGAAGCAAAAAGTCTGTTTATGTGCGGCTTTAATCCAAGATCCTGAAATAATCTTTTTAGACGAACCAACATCCAATTTGGATCCTGCTGCTGCTAGAATGGTAAAAAACCTTATTTCAGAACTCGCCAAAAAAGCAGATAAAACTATTTTTATTTGCACCCACCTTCTCGATTCAGCCGAACGGCTATGTGATATAATTGGTATCATTGTTGATGGTAAGCTTGAAATTGAAGGGACTCCACAAGATATAATTGAATCTGTAGGTGCCAAAAATTTAGAGGAAGCATACTTAAAGATTACCGGAGCGTCTCACTTAGACGATTTATTAGCATGGAGAGAGGAAAACTCAATAAAGCACGAAGTTAAAAACAAAAAGCAGAGGAAAAAAAAAAGAAAAAACAAAGATTCGAGGTAGATTTTAAATGACTTTATTGACCACTGAAAAGAAGTTAGAATCTTCTGGAAGCACTAATATTCAGAACAGGGTAGTTGAACTGCAATATGAGAAAAAGAGTTTATGGAGAGTAATAGCAAAGAACGAGATTAGGGTAAGAACAAGTAGTTTTCGAAATCATCGAAAATCAGTTTTTATCCTTATATATGCGTTTTTATTCTTATGGGCGTTTGTAATCGCTCCCTTCATATTTGACTTGTTTATGCCAACTTTAGCAGCCGAATACTCAACCATTTTTAAACCTGTTGTTGCAATACTCATCGAGACTTTCTTGATGATGTTCTTCTTAGTTTTGGTAATGTACCCTTTGAATAATGTATACCGAGAAATGGAAGTAGGATTTAAAGAATCATTATTAGCAACTCCAGTTAAACCAAACGATATTTTTCTTGGAGAATTTTTAGGTAAAGCTCCGTTGTATACAATGATGATTTTAATCTTGGCCCCAGTAATAGTAGGAATGATAAATCCACTTATAGATTTAACAATTGTCCAATATATTGTTATATATAGTTGTGTTTTTGGTGTCGTCTATTTTGCCAATCTAGTTGGATCTATAATTGCAAGTTGGTTTGAGCACAAGATTTCCAAAAGCGAAAAAGCAAGGGATTTAGGAAAGGCATTAATCTGGATTTTCACGATTGTTTTAATTGTAATTATGTACGCCGTAATGTTTTTCCTTAACGAACTTTTGGCTAACCCAGAGTTGAAAAATTGGTTGGCAATTTATCCCTCACTGTGGTTTTCAAACATAATTTTATATAGCATTGATCCCATTTTACTCGATACTTTCGTTTTAAATATCTGGATAAACCTGTTACTCTCAATAAGCGTCCCACTAGTAGTTTTATACATCTCTTACAATAAAGCTATGTCTTTTTACACCCTAGAAGGAGGTATTGAAAAAAGCAGTATCACGATTATAGAACACGAGAGCATATTCTATAAAATTGTAAGGAAAGGAACAGGTCGAAAGTGGGCTGGTTTGGTTGTAATGCAGCTAAAAAGATTTTTACGGAAGAAAGCGAATTATGCTAGAATTGCCTATGTAGTTGGACTTCTAGGATTTATGACTTGGTTTATTTCTAGTATGACGGATGATATCTTTGGAAGCTTATTTGGAACAATAATCTTAATAGCGATAGGAGGGGGCATAGGGAGCATGATGCTTGGACACCTTGGTTTTGTAGATTCGAAAGATCTTATTTGGGTTTATAAGAGATCCCCCCGAGGGATAAAAAGTTTAGTGTATTCTTACTTGTTTGCTATGTTAATATTAAATATCTTCATTGCTGCTACGATTGCTGTAATCTTCTCAATTTTTGCAGACCTAGATCTCTTAAACGCGATGATCTTCTTTATTGAATTCTTAATCTTTTCGCAAATTGCTATGTGCCAGGCTATGGGGATTGAATGTCTCTCCCCTGCGTATGGAGAAAAGGACTCAAATATGAAAAGCAACGCTATGATTTCTATGGTTTTACTACAACCATTAATTTTTATTCCAGTAATGACATTGATTTTCTTTGACATAGATATTCGCACTCTTGGGATATTGATACCACATGGAATTATCTTCCTCTATAACATTGCTGTAAGCATACCATTACTATATTTCGGCATGAAAAAATTAAATAAAATAGAGTAAAAAGAGGTGTACTCAAACCCTCCTTTTTTCCTAACAATTTTTTTTATCAATTACAAAATAAAAACAAATAAATGAAATTATGAGGTAAGGTGTATTGTAATTACTCATTCAAGATGTAAGGTAATTTTAACATGAATCATGAAATTGGACTTGACGAATTAGAGAAAAAAGCGTGGAGAACTACCTTTGATGATGGAATCTTCGATATTTACTTTGGAATTTTAATAGCAAGTTTTGGTAGTATTTCCCTTTATGATTATTTGCCCGTTCCTTTAAATGTATTGTTTGGACCAATCATTATTGGATTTGGTCTCACTTTTTTTATTTTAAGCAAGAAATATCTTATTAAACCGCGTATAGGAGTTGTAAAATTTGGTCCTAAACGGAAAGTCAGAAAACGGAGAACAATGTTAGTTTTATCTGTTAATGTGGTGCTCTTGCTAATCCTATTTCTTTTCAATCTATCCAATGTGGGAGGAAGTATTAATCTCCCCTACCTTCTAGAAGGTCTCTTATTTTTAACTCTTCCACTATGTTTTGTTGCTTATTTTTTACAATATACTCGCTTGTATATTTATGCTCTTCTATTGGGGAGTGGTTTTTTTTTAGCAGATATTTTATCACTTATCGTACCAATCCCTTTTAACTTTTTATTCATATATCTTTTATTTGGAGGAATTATTATTATTGTAGGTATTATCTATCTAATTCGATTTATCAGAAAATATCAATTGCCTAAAGAGGAGATAAAAAAGGATGGTTAAACCCACTAACATAAAGGAAATTGAAAAAAAAGCGTGGATGTCTACTTTTCAAGATGGTCTATGGGACATATATTTTGGTTTGATAATCATGGGGATAGGTTTTTCTTGGTTGGGTGGATTTTTTGGACTACCAGAGACAGTCAATGTTTTAGTAACTCTTATCGGTTGGGATATTGGAGTTTTACTCGTTTTTTTTCTTGGAAAGAAATATGTTACTCGACCTAGAATGGGTTTTGTTAAATTTGGTCAAATACGCAAAAAGCGAAACAAACTATTAGGATTATTTATAGGATTGATGGTTGTTTTTACTTTGATAACATTCATATTCACATTAATAGGCATGTTTCAGTTGCAGTTGCCAGGGTTCATGGTTATGCTGTTGATAGGACTACTATTTATTACACTGCCGTTTAGTATAATAGCATATTTCTTACAACTTAAGCGTCTTTATTTGTATGCTATATTAGGAGGATTTGGGTTATTTATAAGTGAAATTTTATCACCAATTATTGGAGCTCCATATGATGACATAATAACATTTGGAGGGATAGGATTTGTTATTACAATCACAGGGATAATCATTTTTATTAAGTTTCTGAAGAGATATTCAATGAAGAAAGAGGAGGGAAAGAATTAAGTGAGTGATCAAATGGATTTAAAAGGGTTGGAAAAAAGAGCTTGGAGATCTGCGTTTCAAGATGGAATTTGGGACATCTATTTTGGTTTATTATTTTTAGGGATGGGAATTGCCCCTTTTGGAGAAACATTAGGTTTATCAGAAGAGTTAGGTACTATGATAATCGTGCTTTGCTGGAATTCGATGACAGTTTTATTTTTAATATTAAGTAAAAAATATATCACTATACCTCGTTTAGGTTTCGTTAAGTTTGGTGCCAAGAGAAAAAAGCTAAAGAAAAAATTATTAGCATTTTTAGTCTTTAATCTTATTTTGGCCTTCGTATTTTTCTTTGTTAGTATTATTGGAATTTTTGAATCGTTAAATATTGGAGGATTTATCGAGCCACTCGTTATTGGTTTATTATTAATAACAGTTCCTCTGAGTATCTTAGCTTATTTCTTAGAATTTCATCGATTGTATATTTATGCCATTATATTCGGTATGGGTTTTTTCAACTCAGAATTGCTCTATCCGCTAGTAGGTTCTCCATCAGATTTGTTTCTGAGCCTAGGATTGATAGGGTTTATTGTAATTTTGATTGGCTTAGTTTATCTTATTCAATTCATAAGGAAATACCCATCATCAAAAAACTAGGTGATTTTTTACGGTAAAAAAGAAGATGACATCTGATGACTCTCAAGAAGAGGTAATACCAATCGTTGAGATTGATAAACTGATTCATGAGCCAGCTCGTTTGATGATCATTTCTCTATTATATGTTGTTGAGAGCGCTGATTTCCTTTGGATTAAAGGGCAAACTGGATTAACTGACGGGAATTTATCTTCTCATCTTAGCAAACTTGAAAGTGCTGGTTATGTCACTGTTGAAAAAAGTATTAAGAATAAGAAAACAAACACCTTACTAAAGCTTAGTAAAGGAGGTAGGAAAGCATTTGAGGAGTATCGAAAAAAATTAACGCAAATTTTGGAAAGTACGAAAAATTGATACAACGAATATTTGACTGTGAAATTTGAAATTATTGTTTCTATTTGTAAAGCTGCTATAACGCAAATTTGTTGTAAAACCTAAATTTAAATTTACTTAAACTATTATTTGTTCAAAATATACCAGAGAAAATTTTAAAAATGACAGAAACTAAACGATTTAAATGTGGAAATTGTGGGGAAGAGAGCCCAAGAAGGTTACACGAGGAACCCGATAAAACACAAGTGCTCTATTACTCAATGCAAGGAGCTCCAGTCTACAAGAAAAAAATCAAATGCGGAAATTGTGGTTTAGTATTCGATAAAGCTTAATAAACCGTAGAATTCATCAATTATCGAATATTAATTGATGTATTTCTCTAATTTTTTCAATATTAATTTGCCCCGGGGCAGTTTTTTCTTCCAACGAGCCATAAGTCCATGAAGATCCAAATTTAACGCATAATATACGAGCCAGTATTCCCACCTCCCCCATGGCAAAACATACAAACTTCTTATCTTGCCGAGAAAGTTTTTTGCAGATATTTAATACATTTATGTTATCATCAAAAATCCGAGCCGTTATTATTATTTTAAAGATACTTTCCTTAATTTTATTTAAATCAATACTTAGTTCATTTTTTAACTTTTCATCAAACCTAATCAGCATTTCAGCAATTTCTTCGTATGTAAGAGATTTTTCAAAATCGTGATATGAGAAGATTAATTGTACATTGTTATCATAGGCCAAATCAATAAGTGTTTGCAAAATTTCCGGTTCTGAATTAATTTCAATATCTAAATAGTCTGGTTTTACTTCAATTAAACGCTTTAAAACATCTAACCTTTCATTTTCACTTATTTTATATTGTCCTCCCTCTTGTTCTTTCCTAAGTGTAAAAATCTTTGGTATTTTCGGTGGGATAATACTAACTAATTCATTTAGAAAGGAATGTATGACAAGGTCAACATCATTTATATAATCAAATCTGAATTCAATAAGATCAGGACTTTTATCTAGCACACTTTCTATAATTTGCCTGTTCAAATTAAGATTGGCAGATTTAATTGGTATTGCAACACAGATTTTATATTTCATTATAACCCTATTAAAAAAAATTAAAATAATAATAAATTTACAATTCCAGAATCTTTATAATATCATTTTCGGTTAATTCTAAAGTATTTTCAGCATTCACTTTTTTCAGTAGTTTTTTCTTTTTGTAGTATTTTATTATCGGTTTTGCGTTTTTCTCGTAAGTATCTAACCTATTTTTTAAAGTTTCTTCATTATCATCGCTTCGTTGTTCGAATTTTATTTCAGCGCCACACTTATCACATATTCCTTCTACTTTTGGTGGTAGAGTGTACTTATTAAAGATTTCACCACAGCTTTTACAAGAATATCTTCCTAAAATCCTTTTTGTTATGATATCGCGACTTACATCTAATAGGAGAAATAAATCTATTTCAGTTATCTTGGTTAAGGCTTCAGTTTGATTTAGGGTTCGTGGAAAACCGTCTAATATGAATCCATGTTCTCCTACATCTTCTTTACCAAGTCTATCAGCTACCATGTCAATGGTTACTTCGTCTGGAACTAATTCGCCTTTATCCATAAATTCTTTAGCCTTTAAACCGAGTTGAGTTTCGTTTTTTAAATTTTCCCGAAAAATATCCCCGGTGCTAATATGAGGGATTTCTGGTAAAACTTTCTTTATTTGAGAAGAAAAAGTACCTTTTCCGCTTCCTGGAGGTCCGAACAAGACTACACGTACTTTTGTTTTCAATTTAGTCATCTCTTACATTGACCGTATATTATTTATTTTTTAATATTATAGAGTGTGAGTGTATTAAATAACTTTCTTAAATAACAATTATCAAAAATGGTCAACTAGAATGGTATATTTTCTCTCTTATTTGAGCTAGGGTAAAAGTGTAGTTTTAGTAATAGTATCTAAAATAAAAAAAATATTAAGTTTGACCTCCACCATAAAGAAAAAAGTCAGGCATCAATCGGGCGTTAGGTACAACAGAATATTTTCCAAGATCGGTTACTCCATTTTCGATTAAAATTTCATCGTCGATAAAAAAGTTACCAGTATAATCTTTGCTGGGCCTTGTTAAAATGATGTAAGCTGCATCAGCTACTATTTCAGGTTTCCTCGAGTGCTTAACAGCCGTTTCTCCACCTAATAGATTTTTAACTGCTGCAGTGGCAATTGCAGTTCTGGGCCATAACGCGTTGACTGCAATTCCGTCTTTCTTAAATTCTTCAGCCATACCAAGAACACACATACTCATTCCGTATTTTGACATAGTATATGCTACATGATGAGCAAACCATTTTGAGTCCATATTTAAAGGAGGTGAGAGATTTAATATGTGAGGATTATCAGATTTTTTTAAATGGGGAATACATAACTTTGAGCATAAAAACGTTCCACGAACATTTACAGAAAACATCAGATCAAATCGTTTCATCGAAGTTTCTAGAGTGGGTGTCAGATTTATCGCACTTGCATCGTTAATCAAGATATCAATCCCCCCAAATTCTTTAATAGTTGCGTTGATGGCAGCTTGGATTTGATGTTCAAATCGGATATCAGCAACACAGGGAATTCCTTTTCCTCCAACTGATTCAATATCTTCAACAGCAGAATATACAGTTCCCGGTAATTTCGGATGTGGGTCTTTTGTTTTAGCCACTACAGCGATATTCGCACCATTTTCAGCTAATTTCATAGCTATTGCTTTCCCAATTCCTCGACTTGCTCCCGTAATAAAAGCGGTTTTTCCATTTAAACCAGACATACGATTATTCACATTTATAATATCGTTTATTGCATTTTTAAGTTATTATCCTAAAATACCAATTTGGTGTTTGATTGAAAATATTTGGAGTCACTATTATCGTTTACAATTATAATTTAAAAGGAATGTGAAAAAGAGTCAAAGAAAAACGGATTAAGAGGTTAAAAAAGAGTTATCTACATTTTTTATGAGAAATTCAACTTTTTTTTTTTCTATGATACTTAATAACTTTGAAAATTTACTACTAATTGAAGATCCATAATAAGAATTTCCAAAAAAAGTATTTGATTTATTTATCGCGTTAATTAAGTATTTGTTGCTCCCTAAATGCAAGAATATGGAAATATCGTTGATAATTAATACTGGAGTTGGGCTATTGTTATACTTTTCTATAGTCTCATGTATTTTTTTAAAATTGTTACAGAGATTTGAATACAAATCACTTTTATTCTTTGCGTTTAAGCGAGGGGGAATGATTTCTCCTACAAAAGTAATTAGATTACATTTTAGAGAGTGTTCATAATAATCTTGTATTCTTCCCCCTATCTTTAAATTTTTAAAGTAGGTAAGTCTTGGAGCAAAATCTAAAATACTTATCTCTTGGGACCTAAATTTTTTATTTTCTATAAGATATTGGACAAATTTTGCAGTATACAAGGTTTTGCCCGTATTTGCCTCTCCGTAAATTAGCGTTTTTTTACCAACTAAAACGCTCATATCAGAATTTTTACTATATTTCATTAAAGTTTATGTTTGTTAAGTTTTTTGCGAGTTTAAGAGAATGTTTCTCTTGAATATCCAGTTCGCTTAAGAATTTTTAATATTAAAAATCCTATTATGCAACCGACTAAGGAACTCCAGAAAAAAAGCCACCAATAAAGTAACAGTCCACCTAGCGAGATTGTACCGTAAATCGGTACTAAAAGCTCTCCAATTGTTCCTCCAATCAACACTGTACCAATTGGTTCTGCAAATGCGGCGTACTCAACATATTTAGGCTTCTTCTTCCATAAGATATGAGCCACAATCCCAACGACTACAGCTCCTGAAATACCACCATGAAAGGCATGAATAGTCCCAAGATTTGCTGCGAAGCGAATAGTGGCGATCCCCAGGGCAGTAAGGGTTGAAAATGTAATCCCTAATAATACAGCTGTAATAACATTTATTAAATGAGCAAATGGATTAATTTTTGTTCCAAATATAGTGAAAAATGCAAATGGATTTAGGGCACTCAAAACGACCCCGACAGCTATGAAAATGGCTGCTAATACCACTTTTACTGTTAAGATTGGTCTTTTTTCACTCATAATCTTCAAACTTTGATTGGTTTATCTTTTTTTTTTAACTAGAAGCAATAGTTACTATCTGAAAATTAATTATCTTTAAAATTTAAACCTTATTTAATTATATTAGTATCTTATTCTAAAAAACTATGGATTAAACTCTCGTTCATTAGGATTATCGTAAAAACTTTAAGGTGTAAAGAAGTATTATTGAGATTGGAGAAAAAACAATAAACCCTACAAAGATAATATGTATTGGTACGAATTATATGGACCACATTGAAGAAACTAAGTTAGAAGTCCCGAAAGAACCGGTTCTTTTTCCAAAAACTTTAAACTGCCTTATACGCAACGGTGAACCAATTATTTATCCACAATGGATATTTAACAACCGTAAATATAACAGGATTGATTATGAAGTAGAGTTAGCTTTTATTATAAAAGATAAATGCAAGTATGTAAAAGCAAACGAAGCGTACGATCATATTCTAGGTTATACTGTATTCAATGATATAACTGCTCGAAAGATACAAATTAAAGATATCACTTCAAAATTACCTTGGTATCGCTCTAAATCACTGGATACTTTTGGTCCAATTGGTCCGAGAATCCTTAACCATCTGGAAATCAATGATCCACACAATCTTAAAATCGAGCTAAAATTAAACGGAGAAATTAAGCAATCGTCAAATACAAAACATATGTTATTTAAGATTCCTGAGCTTTTAGAAAATATATCGCAATTCTTTACGATGGAACCGGGAGATGTAATTGCTACGGGAACGCCGTCGGGCATAGGTCCAATCAAACCGGGAGATACTCTAGAAGCATCGATCGAAAAAATTGGAACCCTATCAAATAAAGTTATTTTAGAAGATAAGGTGAGCTAAATGGTAAAAATTGGAAAAACTACAATTAACCCTACGAAAATTTTGTGTTTAGGTCGAAACTACTTAGATCATATTAAAGAAACTAACGCGCCCATCCCTACAGAACCCGTTTTCTTTGTGAAGACTTTGAATACGCTTTTAACTGATAATGAGCCAATAATTTATCCAAAAATTCTATATGAAAGCGAGAAGTATAATAGAGTTGATCACGAAGTAGAACTCGCGTTTATTATTTTTCAAACATGTAAAAATGTTTCAGCAGAGGTAGCATTCAATTACATACAAGGATACACAGTTTTTCTGGATTTAACTGCTAGGATTATGCAAAAAAGCGATAGAAATATAAATTTACCTTGGTATAGAAGCAAAAATTTCGACTCTTTTGGACCAATAGGACCGAAAATCGTTCCGTGCAGTGAAATTTCAGATCCCCATAACTTATCAATTCAATTAAAAGTTAACGGACAAACAAGACAATTCTCGAATACTAAACATATGTTATTTAAAATCCCTCAAACGCTAGAATATTTGTCCAAGTTTGTAACTTTAAAAAGAGGGGATATAGTAGCTACAGGTACTCCAAGTGGAATAAGCCCAATACAACCTGGCGATGTTTTAGAGGCTTCTATTGAAAAAATTGGTACAATTAAACATGAAGTTATTTTAGAACAAATTTAGTTAGTTTTCTAATATTCTATATAAGTTTTAAGGAATTTGCTTTATTTTACTATTGCATAAGTTTTTTTTTCTCGAAATTAATGATAAGATTTTTCATTCAATATACTTAATAATAATTATATGACAGAAGAAATATCTATAGAAGTTAAGAATGAGATCTTTAGATTAGTTTCTACTCCTGGTGTAGAAATTGAGGATATTCCTGATAGAGTTAATGAGATTTTTAAGATAGAATTGAATTATGAAGAAGTTATGAAAATACTATCTGACGAATATCTGAAACACAATCTTGATTATGGTCGTCGTCTCTGTTGTAGATTCTAAAATCTTAAAAAAGTTTTAGTAAGGACTTTTGCATGGAATTTTGAACTAAATTAACAAAAATAACTCTAAAAAGAACATATCTAAATTCAAATCCTTTAACAAGTCCATATTATTATAAATATAAGAATACACTCTTTCTTCGCGAAAATATTTCAAACACAGATTTATTCCTTTCACTTCGTGTAATATGTGAATGGTCTCGTATAGAATAGACTTTAAATATTTAGTTATTACTTCCTTTTCACATTTTAGCAAATTAATATCAATGATATTGAACCAAGATTCTATAGAAAAGGTAATATTTTCCAATTCAGGTTGTTGCTTATATTCCTCTTGCTTTTTAAGTTTCGTGTACGCTTTTTCTACTTGATTTAATACTAAGTCTTTTGATTTCGTATACATTTTATTTTCTAATATATTTCTTAACATAATAAAAATCTGTTGAAAAACACCTAAGACATCGAAGAAATCCGCTACTTGGCTTATCGATTCAACTTCCTCCCATTGACCATAATAATCTTCAATAACTTTTAGAAATGGTAAATAAACGTTCATATTTCCATCCCAACTACGCTTCTTTTTTATCCATACAGGCTCAAACTCTTTTAAAAAAGCTTCTTTTATTACATAAAGACGCCCCGATAAAATCTCTGTTTTTACGCTTTTTACATCCGCAGCAACAAATAACAGTTTAAATTTTGGTTCCAACGTATAAATCCATTTAAGACCTCCCATTTCGATAGATTCCAACGATTGGTGAAATTCTTCCATAGAGAAGTGATGGAAAGCCGTTAGAAAACCAGAAACGATATCTTCGTCAGCATCTGTTTTCAAAAATGATTTATATAGCAATTTAATTCCCGAATCACTATTTAATATCCAAATTATCATCCTGCAACCTTACCCTTCAAAAGTTCTTAAATTTGAATAGATTTAGCTCTGAAATTATACTTAATATTTTCTCAATTAATAATATCATTAATAAAATAAATAAATTCAGTTCAACAAGAATGATTTTTTTTAATAAATTTTTTTAGGTGTACTTCATTGTTAACAATTACTAAGTTCATAATTAGTTTTTGAAGGACTTAGAACGTAATAATAATACGGTTTCAATATAAAATAGATATTGGAATGAATAAAGTCGAAAGATTTAGCGTTATTTTTATAGTTCTTAGCCTTTAAACTTGTAATTTTGAATTTGCAAATTAAAATGAAAATTTGTGACGAGGAAAATGAGTAAAACAACTAAAATCGTAGTAAAAGCTCTCGTAAAGGGTGGCGCCGCAAGTGGTGGACCACCTATCGGCCCTGCTGTCGGTCCTACTGGCATAAGAAGGTAATCGGTTCGATTTCCTATGCATACATTAAGGACGTAGTAGATGCCGTTAACGAAAAGACAATGCTTTTCAAAGGTCTAACCGTTCCGGTGAGAATTGAATGTGATCCGGAAACTAAACAATTTGAGATTTTCGTAGAGACACCGAGCACAGCTTCACTGCTATTAAAAGAATTAGGAGTGGAAAAAGGGAGCATTAATAGTTCCGAAAAGAAGGCTGGAGATTTAACACTTGAACAAATAGTAAATGTTGCTAATGCGAAAAAAGATATTTTTTTATCGAAAACATTTAAAAACGCTGTAAAAACAGTTTTAGGGACTGCTTTATCAATTGGAGCTACCGTAGAAGGTAATGATCCTCGCGTGGTTCAAAAGAAGATTGATGACGGGGATTATGACGATAAAATAAAGGGGGAGATATAATCAATGAAAGTAGATGATAAACTGTTAAAAAAATCATTAAACGCAGCAATCGATTTTTCGGTAATAAAGAAGGATGGATTTAAAGACAAAGTAAGGAAATTCGACGAATCAATTGATTTCATAATAAATCTTAAAGATATTAATCTAAACGATCCTAAGCAAAGAATCGACAAGGAAATATTACTACCAAATAATATAATAATTGGCGATAAACCTAATGTCTGCGTGATCGCTTCAGACGAAATACTTATGGAAGCTAAAAACCTAGGATTAGAGACAATTGACAGTGATGGATTAGTCAAATTAAATAATGAAGAAAAAAAAGTTAAGAAAAAGTTTGTAAAAAAATACGATTTCTTTATAGTCGAAGATAAAATGATGCCAAATGTTGCTCGGTACTTAGCAAGATTTCTTGGACCACTAGGTAAAATGCCGAAACCTTTTCCAAGTGGATATGGTATTATATCTAATCCAAACGATTTACAAATTGCAATCGAACGATACTTAAAAATAATAAGAATTCAATTAAAAAAACAGCTACTCATTCAAGTTAAAATTGGGAAGAAATCTATGGCAAAAGAACAAGTGTTTGAAAACATGAAGGCTATTGTCGAATATATTGCCGATCAGATGCCTCACAAATATAATAATATTAAATCTATGTTTTTAAAAACAACTATGGGGCATCCAATAAAGATTGATGAACAATATTTAAAGAATATAGAGGTGTAAAAAAGTGATCGGAAAACATGACATACCACAATGGAAATTGGATGAAGTAGATCATTTATTTGATCTCTTCAAAAGTTATAAAAATGTTGTTGTAATTGAAGTAGCAAAATTGAACGATAGACAAATACAAGAGATACGAAAAATCTTACGAGGAAAAGCAATAATACGGATGTCAAAGAAGAGCCTTCAATTGAGAGCGGTAGAAAAATTTAAGAAGGAATCTAAAAAAGAAAATTTAGATGAGCTCGTAGAAAAAATTCCAGGACAAGCTGCGTTATGTTTCACAAATGTAGATGTATTCGAGCTTAAGAAAATTTTTCTTCAAAGTGAATGGATGGTTCCAGCTAAACCAAATGAAATAACCCCCGTTGATATTTGGGTTCCGGCAGGAGATACAGGCTTACCTACTGGACAAGTTATTAGTGAATTAAACATGACACTTCGACTTCCAACGAGGATTCAAAATGATACTATTTGGGTTAGAGAAGACACGCAAACGCATAAAGTAGGAGATTTTGTTGATGTAAAGCAAGCTGCTGTCCTAAAAAAGTTAGGAATTACCCCAATTGAGTCATTGATAAAAATTCATTACGCATGGAGCGATGGTGAAATTATTTCGGAAGATATTCTTTATATGGATACGACTAAATTCAAACAAGATTTTACCAGAGCTTATAGAGAAGCACTTGGAATTTTGTTTGAAATGCCATTCTTTTCAGAAGATATGACAGATGATTATATTCGAAAAGCTACATCTGAAGTCAATATGTTAAATTCGATTATTTTTGGAGAAGGCATTCAAGTTCCTGCCCAGGTAGAAACTAAAGTTGAAGAAAAAGAACCCGAAGAAGAGGAAGATGAAGAAGAAGTTGGCATTGGAGGATTATTTGGATAAAAAATTAAGATTTTTTTTAAAAATATCAATAAAAAATACAATTTAATGATAAAAAAACAAAAAAGAGGTTAAAAATTATGGAAAGTATTTACGCTGCCTTATTGTTACATAAAGCTGGAGGAAAAATTAACGAAACGAATGTAGAAAAGGTATTAACTGCAGCAGGTGCTAAAGTTGATAAAGATCAAATCGTTAAATTAATTGCTGGATTAAAAGACACAAAAATTGAGGATATTATCAAATCTGCTAGCTCAGCACCCGTTGTTGCTGCTCCAGCTGGGGACACTGTTAAGAAAAAGGAAGTAAAAAAGAAGAAAGAAGAGGAACCCGAAGAAGAGGAACCAACTGGTATTGGAAGTCTCTTTTAAATAATGGGAACCAAAAAGAAATAACGCAAAATTGAACAAAAGTATAGTGAAAATTATTTAAAATTTTTTTAATTTATTTTTTTCTATTATTTTTATATTCAAATGATTTAGATTTGATAAGAAATCAGAAATCTACTTAAATAAACTGTATAAATCAAAAAGTTTTTTTAAAATTCTATTTTTCTTAAGTTAACTTTCTCAATTGGGAAATTTTTAATTATACTAAAATAGATAATACTCGATAAAGATTTTGTACTGATATACTATGACAGGAAGATTCCTCAAATTCTTTACTCCGTTCGTACGGATAATGCCTGAAATTAAGCAACCGCAAAGAGAAGTACAATTCAAAGAAAAATTACTCTGGACCGTTGTTGTATTAATAATCTATTTAATAATGTCAAACATTCCACTTTACGGAGTAGCCTCTACAGAAACAACAGATTATTACTATTGGTTAAGAGTTATATTAGCAAGTCAGAAAGGAACGCTAACGGAACTAGGGATTGG
>JAEOTS010000016.1 GCA_016839745.1 Promethearchaeota archaeon | reverse complement strand
TTGGCTCGTTGAATGCCACTCCATTAAGCATAGGAGCTTCAAAA
Organism: Promethearchaeota archaeon; assembly: GCA_016839745.1. Lineage (GTDB taxonomy): Archaea > Asgardarchaeota > Lokiarchaeia > Sigyniarchaeales > SOKP01 > SOKP01. The sequence goes on along the minus strand of JAEOTS010000016.1, from coordinate 3,013 downwards.
CCCTCAATTTGATATCCAATGCCCCCTATAATTTTTGGAAAGTTAATGGGGCCTCGAATTTTTCTTAGCTTGTTTTCTCTAACAAAATTTTCGCACTCGCCCATTAGTAGTTCGCAGGAACGAAAATCTTTTGCGTGGAGCCATCCAAAAGTCGGACATTTCATTCCGTAGCTTCTGTATTCGTTGTCTATTTGACAAAATATGAAACCCGTTATATTTTCGTTTTCTTTTGTATAAAAGAATTTTATTTTATAGTCTGGTTTCGAAAACTTTTCTGCAAAATAATCTAACAATTCTAAAACAACTACAAGTTTCAGTTTTTCGTCCGGTACGTACAAAAGCTCCGTTAATACTAATTGAATCTCCGAAATTTCCCGCGTATTGGCAACCGTAAGTTCATGCTGAATGGTTTTCTTTAAACTAATTTCCACTCTTTAATCAACTTTTTATATTTATATATCAATTTTACTATCCTCCAAAGAAGAATATATTTAAAGGAAAAAATCTAAATTCACTAACTTTGTAACTCGTTAAACTAAATTCAAAAAAACTCTAGTAAAATCCATAGATTATCGCAATAAAACAACTCAAAGTTAAGACTATAGCTAAAGCTATAATTAAATTATATCTGTATACTTTCTTCTGTTTGACAATTGCTTCTTCTCGTCTTAATTTTTCCTCCAAGCTATATTTAAAAATATGTTGTTCTGCAGCTTTATGGCTTCCTGCAAAAGTCAGTTTTGCCGCCTGCTTTTTATCGACATAGGTAGAATAAGCAGAAAACTTAAATGAAATTATAAAATAAATACCAGAAGGCAAAAGAAGTAAAACGTAACCTAATGGATATTCTGATAGCGTCCCTGGAAGTCGCGAATAGTATAAACTAAGTGCTAGTAATGTAAAGATAAAATTATTAAAAGCAATAGCTCTAACTAAATAAACATTAAACGGATTCCTCGATATCCACAAAAATAAGGCTAAAAACGCGAAAAACACGACTATAACCACAAATATCAAAGAAACTATCAGATTGCTTAGAAGAAATATAGCAGATAATATCATACACAGAGAGTTAAGGATTATAAATATTAAATCTAGAATTTCAAACTTATTTCTGGGGGAATCCTTCATATATTTCAATTATAATATTCGATATATAAAAATTATTAATGAAGTTAAAGGTTGATTTGCAAATTTAAAATATCTACTAACTCTTGACCTACCGGAAGAAGCTCAGCTTGTGGAACCTCACCCTCGAAATAGTTGAAAACTACATAGTCATCGAACGCCTTTTCCGTTTTACTATAAGACCAACAAGGGACATATCCCCTAGCTCTAAATCCGAACTCGTAAAATAATTGCTGATGTTCAGGACAGAACGCAGAAACGAATACTTCACTGTATCTAATAGAGTTTTCTTTCATACACTTAAAAAATTCTTCTAAGTAGACATATAATTCCTCTAAGGAATCAACGTGATACTTAGTTTTTTCGATGTTTTGGATGTTAGGAGTATGTAAAAATGTAAAATAAGACATTGTTCCACTCAAGAAGAACTGGTAATATTTATAGCCGTATTTATCAGTGATCACATCCTTCCTAAAATTCCTATGCAGCTTAGAAACCTTCTCGTAATCCAATGTTAGATCGGGAGAGACCAAGTTGAAGCTTCCTAAACCATAAAGGTTATCGCAGTGTAAAAAACTATCAAGCGCATTTCTAATCAATGTTGGCGTTTTGCGCTCTCTGTATTTGCTAAGAGCTTTTTCCTGATAAATAACACCCATTACATCCGACTCCACTTGGTCGTAGAACACATCTTTATTTGGAAAGAATGCTACAGTATTTATTCCGCAGACTGAAGTGATATACTGAGATGCTGCGTGAGCAGTTCGATTTTCGCAATACCAAATTAAAATTTCTTTTTTGTAGGTGCTCCACATCCAAGCGTACGAGCCTATTATCGATTTAGTTACGTCCAAAGTTTTTTGGTATTCTTTCTTTACCATGAATCCCCCTGTATATCCCTTTTTATGCTCGAAATCTAACGCACACCTAAAGCAGCCGGCTACATACTCACCCACTTTAAACAGAATAAAATGATGCTCGGGACTTTCAATCATCTTTCTCACTTTACATTTGTCTTCGATTTCCTTATAGGGGTAACTACCTTCATATACCTCTTTACAAATATTGGCTATCTCCTCTGCGTCCCAAGATTTCGCAAGAACGAGTGTAGGACTTATTTTATTGTTCCCCATTTTACTATCAATCATAAAGTCTAAATCCATACCGTTCTCGAGGTCTAAATCTAACACATCCTCGAATATTTCTAAAAATTCGTCTACTGAGTTCGGACTTAACTTTTTGTAAGGGATCACTGGACACGATATAGCTTCTTGAGTAATCATTTTTTTAAATGGTAACCACTGTTATTGATTACTCTCACTATCTTTCGAGTATATATAAATAAAAAAAAGGCACCAGAATTTACTCCCTATTTTTCTTTTATATATTTTTCACAGTTTTATCTTCTAACAAAATCATAAAAAACAAAAAACAAATGAAAAAAAATGTTTGCTAATCAAAAAATGGATTCCTGGTCGGAGCCTTATTGGGAACATGTAATTCGAAACATTGGCCCAATCACATTTCAAGAACAAGAAGCTATTCGAACATCGCGCGTTGCCATTCTCGGCGTTGGTGGCTTAGGAGGTCCACTAGCTGAAAACTTAGTAAGAGCAGGCTGCCAAGACTTAGTAATATGCGATTTTGATGTGTTTGACGAGTCCAACTTGAACCGACAGATTTGCACGACTGAAGATATCGGTAAAAGAAAAATTGATGTAATTAAATCGTTTATACATAAAATAGATCCCGAAGTTAATATTAGGAGGTTTTTTAAAATCACCCAAGATAACATCCATTTTGTCTTGGAAGGCGTTAAGGTGATAGCATTAACCTTAGACGATCCTGCGACCTCAATATTCATTGCCAGAGAAGCTCGGAAGCG
>JAEOTS010000125.1 GCA_016839745.1 Promethearchaeota archaeon | reverse complement strand
GTAAGCGCATTAAAATAAATAAAATTAAAAAATGTTAAACTTCTTCTCCCCGTTTTCGAGCCTCAATATCTTTCAGATCTTTTCTTAAAACTTTACCTACTAAAGTTTCGGGAAGTTCTTTTCTAAATTCTATGAATTTTGGAACTTTATAAGGAGCTACAGTTTTTCTACAGAATTCTTTTATTTCCGCTTTAAGTTCTTCAGATTCATCGTATCCGTCTTTAAGAACGATGTAGGCTTTTACTTTTTCACTACCGGGTATGTTAGGATCAGGGAGACCAATAACAGCAGCGTTTTCGATAGCTTCGTATTCAAATAATACATCTTCCAATTCTCTAGGGTAAACTTTAAAGCCGCTAACATTTATCATGTCTTTCTTTCTATCAACTATGTAGAAATAGCCATCTTCGTCCATTCTCGCGATATCTCCTGTTAAAAGCCAGTCACCCTTTAATTGGTTAACAGTAGCTTCAGGTTTGTTCCAATAACCTTTCATAACTTGAGGACCTTTGATCATAATTTCACCCGACTCGCCTAGAGGCATAATTTTGGTATAATCGTCAATATCTACAATTTTTAGTTCCGTATCAGGAATTGGCATTCCAACCGAACCTATCTTCCTTTCTCCTTGAATAGGATTAGTAGTAGCTACCGGTGACGTCTCTGTCAGTCCGTAACCCTCAATAATTTTGCCACCTGTTCTTTCTTCAAATTCTTTAAGGACTTCAGGAGGCATAGGGGCTGCTCCTGTGTTACATATTCTAATAGATTTCAAATCTTTAGCATAATCTTCTAAATCATCCCGTTCTAATAAACGCATATACATTGTTGGCACTCCTGGAAACATAGCGGGATTTGTTGCTTTAATTAATTCGAATAAAGATTTTTGGTCGCGGGGATCTGGATTTAAAGCAATGGTTGATGCGTTATAGATCATAAAATTCATGCATACCGTTTGACCGTATATATGGAAAAGTGGTAGGTTAGTGAGTCCAGTATCTTTACCTCTTTTAATTTCTGAACCCATCCATCTATGAGTTGCTATACAATTAGATACTATATTATGATGGGTAAGCATTGCGCCTTTAGGCAGTCCTGTTGTGCCTCCAGTATATTGCAAGCAGGCTATATCTTCTTTAGCATTTGTTTCGAACTTTGGAGGATTAGGCTTCGTATTATTAATAAGATTTATAAATTGCTTTGTTCCAGCGATTTCAGGTGGTTCTCTTTGAGCTAAAAGATTTGCCAATGGAGCATAATCAAAAATATTTGTGATTATTACATGTCTCAATCGGGTTCTCTTTCTAATATTATTTATTTTTTCAACTTGGTTATCCCAAGCTATGATGATCTCGGCTCCTGAATCGTTTAATTGGTATGCTAATTCGTGTTCAGTGTGGAGAACGCTACAAGCTGTAACTATTCCTCCCGCTTTTAATATCCCATAATAGCCGAACATAAATTGGGGGAAATTAGGGATCATTAATGCAACAACATCCCCTCTCTTAACTCCTAATTCAACGAGCACAGTTGCGAGTCTATCGGCTATGTCTTTAAATTTTTTATAGGGAATTTTGTTTTTCATAAACCAAATAGCTGTTTTACTACCAAAATCCTTTGCAGAATTATCCAAAAATTCGTAAATATTCATGTTCGGATAGTCCACATGAGGAGGAACATTCTCATCATAATGTTCTAACCAAGGCTTGGCAGAATATGGATTTTCACTCATTTTTTTTTACTTCCTGTTTTAATTATTTTTGTTTATAACTCCTTTCTTTTTAATATGTCTCTGAAATAAAATAAGTAAGAATTTAAACATCTTCTGTGATATTGTCAATTGCGAAATCAGCGGATTCGCAGACATAATCACACTTGTCATGTATTAAACCTTCTAAAGCTGTAATTACTTCTGGAGTATTTACTCTGATTTTTCCTAGAGCCTCAGAAGCTCTCCATCTAACATCAGGGTTTTTATCTTCTAACGCTTTTATTAAAGAAGGCACTGCTTTCTCCGCAATAGGTCCAATTTTACCCAATGAAAGAGCAGCTTCTCGTCTAACAATTTTTTTTGGATCGTTTAAGGTTTTTTCTAAACCTAAAAGCGTTTCTTCTGAATCTATACCAATTGACCCTAAATTTCTAGCAGCTTCTACTCGAACAGAAGTTTTTCCATCATCTAATAGGCTCAATAAGTCAGGAATCGCTTCTTTTGCTCCTACTCCAATCCCACCAATCGAAGATATAATAACATTTTTCATCTTCGTATTTGCAATTTTCATAGCCCTAATTAAAGCAGGGACTGCTTCTGTACCCAAACTACGAAGGGAACTGGCAGCTTTTCCTCTTACTTCTTCTTTAGAGTCTTTTAACATTAAAACTAAATTATCAATGATTTCAGGAGTTTTTATTCCTAGTTCTCCTAAAGCATCTACAGCTTCTTTTCTAATAACTCTATTTTCATGATTCAAAGCTTTTAATAAATGAGGGATAGATTCTTCACCCATTTCACTAAGAGTATTAACAATATGATATCTAACTCTCCAATCTTTATCATCGAGTGCATTTAATAAGGTAGGAATTGCTTTAATTGTGCCTTTGCCGATACCACTCATAGCACGGGCTGAGGATGTTCTTACTGCCCAACTAGGATCGCTCATGCTCTTCATTAAATCGGGTATGATTTCATAAGCCTCTGACCCTATCAAACCTAATGCTTTTGCAGCTTCGATCCGTACCTGTTCGTCCTTGTCTTTTAACGCCATTTTGAGAGTGTTTAATGACTCATTCGTAGCGCTCCCAATTTTACCCAGTGAAGAAACTACTGCAAGCCTAATTGAATCTTCATCATCATAGCAACATTTAGTTAATTGAGAAATTGAAGACCCAGCCATTTTTCCAATTTTCCCCAATGATCTAGCTGCTTCTCGACGAATACTCCAATCATCATCGTCTAAATATTCAGATATTTTAATAACAGCTTTTTCACCCGATTTTTCTCCTAATTCTCCTAAAACAAATATTGAATTAAAGCAGATTGAGCGTATTTCGTTATCTACATTTCTAATAACTTCTTCAATAAGAGCGGAATCTTTTTCTATTCTCGCTAAAACCAAATCAATTCTGGCATCTCTCAATAATTGATCTAATGAAGCTGACGTTTTTAATCACCTTAAATTCCTAAATAAACTTTTTTAATTCGAGGTTCCTTCTCAAGTTCTTCCTTCGTACCCCTCATTTCTATTTTCCCTTCTTCTAATAAGTAAATATTTTCGCCAACATCCAATGCCAACACAGCATCTTGTTCAACTAACAGTGTCGTTGTCCCCTCCCTTTTAATTTTATCGATCGCAACGAATATTTTGTCCTTAATTTTAGGAGCTAACCCTAAAGAAGGTTCATCCAAAAGAAGCAATTTTGGATTTGCTATAATAGCTCTGGCAATTGCTAACATTTGCTGTTCTCCGCCACTTAATGTGCCTGCTCTTTGTTTTTTTCTTTCCTTAAGGCGAGGAAAAAGTGTAAACACAACTTCTAATAGTTCGTTAAACTTCTTTTTATCTTTTAATGCGTATGCCCCCATTTGTATATTTTCCATTACAGTCATATCGTAAAATAACCGTCGTCGTTCAGGGCAATGAGCAATTCCCCTTTTAGCAATTTTGTGAGCCTTCATTTCGTCTATTCTTTCGCCTAAAAACTCAATTTTCCCTCTATCTGGTTCTTCCAACCCAGATATGACTCTGAGGAGGGTAGATTTTCCTGCTCCATTAGGTCCAATAACAGCATCAAGAGCTCCTTCCTCTATTGTTAAATTAATTTCTTCTAGAGCTCTAGCTTTTCCATAATAGTGATATATTTTTCTCATTTCAAGCAAGTTCTTCAGCTCCTTTTCCTAAATATGCTTCTAATACAATTCTATTTCTAGCAACCTCTTCTGGAGGTCCTTCTGTTATATATTTACCTTGATGCATAGCGATTGCTCTTGGGACTAAGTGCATCAATTCACGTAAGACATGACCTGTCATAAAAACGGTTACTCCATCTGCGTGCAATTTTACAATCAGATCTGTTATACCTTTCTGTTCTTCGTGAGAGAGTCCGCTAAAGGGTTCGTCTAAGAGAAGTAACTGAGGGTTTGTACCTAAAGCTTTCCCAATTTGCAATTTTCTCAAATCACCATGAGGTAATATTATAGGGGGTAATCTTGCTTTATCAACAAGACCGATTGCTGCCAAAATTGAGCTCGCAGATTCGTCAATTCCATATTCTTTAGCTAATTTCTTACCTCGTGGTGAAAGACACGAAACTGATATATTATCTAATAGTGTCATAAAACGGAACGATCTTACAAGTTGAAAAGTTCTAGCAATCCCCAAATTTACGATTTTATGAGGTTTCATTCCAGTTATATCGCGGCCATCAAACCTAATTGTTCCAGAATTTGGTTTTTCGAATCCCGAAATTAAATTAAACAGCGTAGTTTTTCCAGCTCCGTTTGGACCTATTAATCCCGTAAATTCACCCCTAGATACTTCAAAGCTAAAATCATTTACAGCAGTTAAACCCCCATACTTTTTAGTTAGATTTTTAACTTCTAAAATTACTCCCATTTTCAATTTCATCTCACATATATTATTTATTTTCCTAATAACACGTCCCAAAGATCTTTAAGTCTTTCTAAAATCGGATTTAAAATCCCATGTTCAGAAAATCTAATAACTAAAATTAGCATAATCGAAAAAATGAATACTGAGACTTCAGGCCATTCGCTAAAAATTTCAGAAAAAATCCAAAAATAAAAAGCCCCTAATGCCGAACCTGAAATTGTTGCAATTCCTCCTAAAGATGCCATAACTATCGCATAAAATGAATAAAGAGGTTGATATACTCCAGGATTTACTCCTCGATTATGCATAGCAAATAACCCACCAGCAATACCTGCAAAAAATGCACTTATCATAAAAGCGATTAATTTATATTTAGTTAAATTGATACCTGAAGCTTCTGCTCCTTTGTTATCATCTCGAATAGCTTTAAAAACTGTCCCTATTTTTGATTTACCAATATATATTAAAATTAATAAAGAAGTTATCATAAAAATTAATTGTACATAGTAAGCTTCAACAGCATTCATTGATATTTGGGGTATTTTGGAAATTCCTTCAGTTCCCCCCAACCAAGGTTCAAACTTAACATTCAAAAATACATAGAACATTATCAAACCGAGTACCATTGTACCTAGACCTAAATAAGGCCCTTTAAGCCTAAGGGCGGGTATACCAATCAATAGTCCAAATCCTACTCCTATTATAGATCCTATTAGGAGTGATACCCCCCAGGGCAAATTACCATAACGAATGAAAAATGATGTGATATAACCAGATATGCCAAAAAAAATTGCATGCCCAAAACTTACTTGTCCTGTAAAACCAGCCAAAAAATCCCAACTTGCGGCAAATATTGTAAAGATCATTGCAGTGATCAAAATTCCTATATAATATCTATTTTGAGTGAGTATAGGTACAATGATAAGACCAATTAAACAAATAATTGTCAAACTTCCTCTAAAGGTTTTAGCCCAATTAAGAAGATATGACTTAGATGCTGACAATTTTTTATTTACGCGACTCTTGCCTTTTAACAAACTTTTTTCTGACATTTTTTAAAACTTCTCCTTTTTAAGAATTAGTATACTTCTTTTTTTCCAAAAATTCCTCTAGGTCTAATTATAAGTACTAATATGATTACTACTATTGGTACTATAGCAGAAAAAGCTGGATCGATGAAGTAATTCACAAAATTACGAGTATATCCAAGGATGAAAGCACTAACTACACTCCCTTTTAAGCTTCCTAATCCACCAAAAATTACTATAGCAAATGAATTTGTTAAAACATTCCATCCCATATGGGGTGCTATAGAAGAAGCAGGTACATATAAAACAGCAGCTATACCCGCTAGAAATGCTGATATCATAACAGTATACATAAGAATTCTATCTGCATTGATTCCCATTAACATTGCAGCTTCTCTATCTTGAGAAATTGCTCTAATAGATTTTCCTATTTTTGACTTATTTATAAATAATCCTGTTAAAACTATAATAATAAATGAACCAATTAATATAATGAAAAATTGCGATGGAAATGGTACTCCCAATATTGTAATTTTACCCTCTACATAACCCGGAACAGTATGTGGTACAGCATCTCCAAAAACCTTTATAAATTGTTCAATAAAGAATCCCAATGAAAATGTGATAATAAGAATAGCCACATGATTTTCCTGTAATGGTTTTATCAGCAATAGATAAGAAAGTCCTCCGACAACAATTATTAGTATTAATGCTAGAACCACTGCCCCTATTATTCCTATTATCTTATATGACCAAAATATAATATATCCTGTTAATAAATAAAATAATCCATGAGATAAATTTAAGACTCCCCCAACTCCGTATACTAAAGAAAATCCCATAGCAAGTAAACCAAAAACAGACGCTTCAATTGTTCCGAAAATTAATACTTCAACAATAGGTACCATTTTTTATCCTCATTTTATTTATGATATCAATTATGAATATAATTCTACTTTAAAGCTTATAAAGCTTTTCTTAAAGTATCTAATTTATTTTTATAATTAAAGTTAACCTTACAAAAAAGAAAAAAAAAAGTATATTTAATTTGTGTATATTTATTACAAGATTAATTTCTATTTAGTCGTTAATACCCCAAGGAGGGAGTACTATAGGTCCCGTTACTATACTATCAGGATATTGTAAATTTCCGGAGGTTATGCAATCTTTTGTACCATCTGTTTTCCATTGGCACCATAAAGTAACACCATATGGCCAACCAGTTACGACATCGTGAGCTGGACCGAAAGCTGTATATTGTGCTGTAGCGCTGTGTCCAACAAGTGGACTTGCCGCAGTAAAGCCTTCG
>JAEOTS010000124.1 GCA_016839745.1 Promethearchaeota archaeon | reverse complement strand
AGTTGGATTTTATGGCTATTAAGAAAGGGGATATCATCAAAGTCGAATACGAAGGGAGATTAGAGGATAGAACCATATTTGATTCAACAGAACTTCAGGGGGGAGAACCAATTAAATTTGAGGTTGGCGCTAGAATGTTGATTCAAGGATTTGATAATTCTGTTTTAGGTAAAGAAGTAGGGGACGAGTTTGAGATTACGCTAAATCCTTCTGAAGGTTATGGAGAGATTGACTCCCTCCTAGTACAAACGATCAGTACGGATCAACTACCAGGAGATTTGGATCCCGAGGTAGGAATGATGCTTGGAGTTGGTGACGCTAACGGGACGCACTCAATGGCTTGGGTTAAAGAAGTAGATGAGGAGTTTATTACACTTGACATGAACCACCCACTTGCGGGAAAAACTCTTCATTTTAAAATAAAAATTTTAGAAACGGGTTGTAAGCCAGATCCACCAGATGCTCATGAATGTGGGTGTGGTTGCGAGCATGACTAAACATGCGTTTTATGATTAAAATCTTTTTTTTTCTTCCTTTAATAAATCTAATGAAATAATTGAATTTATTTATTTTAGACCATTTTTAGAACTAGAAATGAGCTATAAATTTACTAAAGAGGAATTATCTCAATTATTAGTCGATTACAATGAGATTGCTTTAAAAGAACAAAAATCAGACATACCCACACAAGTTTGTATTTGGGATGAAACTTTAAGGGATGGCGAGCAAAGTCCTACTGTATATCTTACTTTGGACGAAAAGATCCATTTAGCAAAATTAATGGACGAAATTGGAGTAAAATTAATTGCTGTTGGGTTTCCAGCGGTTTCAAAATCAGAAAAGAAAATTGTTAAAACAATCGTTAACGAGAATTTTAATGCGAGTATTTTGGGGATTGCACGTCCTAAGAAAGAAGATATTGACGCGTGTATAGAGGCAGACTTAAAAGAAATCGTCATTTTTATGCCAATCTCGCCAATTTTTAGGAAAACCTTGAAGCAAAAACCGGAAGAACAATTGGAGATGATAAAAGCTGCTATTCATTACGCCATTGAAAATGGTTTTAAAGTAAACTGGGTTTCTGAAGATGGCACGAGATGCGATTTTAAGCATTTATCAAAAGTTTTCCAAACGGCTATTGAAGCAGGAGCTGAGAGAATTGTCCTTGGAGATACTGTTGGCATCTTAACACCACTCTCAACATCATACTTGATCAATCGAATTAAAAATGAGATAATAATCCCTCTTAATAAAAAAGTACCTATGGGAATTCATACTCACAACGATTTTGGCTTAGCCGTTGCTAATACTGTTACTGGAGTATTTGAGGGCTGTACTTATCCTCACACTTGTATAAATGGGTATGGTGAAAGAGCAGGAAACGCAGCTTTAGAAGAAGTAGTAACAATCTTGGAACGGATGGGTATTAACACTGGTATAGATTTAACGCGACTACCTGAAATTAGCGAAGTTTGCGAGAAATACTTTAGCCAACCTTTAGCGTTAAATAAACCCATTGTAGGAAAACACGCTTTTGCTCACGAAAGTGGATTACATATAGCTGCAATCTTAGCACATCCATTAACTTACGAACCAATTAACCCTCATATGGTCGGAAGAAGAAGAAAATTCTATTTAGGTAAATTTTCAGGTTCAAAATCTGTCCTAAACGCATTGCAAAAGAAAATTAAAGTCTTGGATTTAGATATTCCTGAAGATATCATTAAGAAAATAGTCTCCGATGTAAAAAGTGTTCATGAAGAGACTTCAAAAAAAGAATTAAGGAAATCGTTCAACATAATAAAACAAGAATTGGATAAAATATCTAAGGGTGTTAGTGATAAAGAGTTTTTCGAAATTGTGAATAAATACGCTCAACCATATGTTCCTGACGAATTTAAACCAAAAAGTGAAAAATTATAATTGTTTTTCGATTTCATCAATTTTGTTTTGTGTTGTTTTCAAATCAATCTTCAATTGGCTAATACGTTTCTCATAAGATTTCTTATCCATTTGCTTGGAAGCGTATTTTTTTTCTATAAAGTCAATCAAATTTTTAACCGAATCAAGTTTACTTTTTAATGCGTTCTTTTGATCAATTAAATCTTTCTTTTTAGGTTTCTTACTAGATTTCAGTTTAGGTACGGGTTTTAATTTATTTGCTGCATCGAGTTTTGGTAATCCAATAAGATTCTCGCTGTCTTTCGCCTTTAAACTATCGGGTTTCGGGGGCAAATCAGATAATTCTTCTGGTGGGGCTAATAATTCATCAAATCCATTATTAATTGATTTTTTAATCTGCTCTTGTGAAGATTTACTAGATTTTCTTTGCAGTTTCTTCGCTTCAGTAATATCTTTATCAGATGATATAGCCGTTTTAATTAGTTTATCAATTGTTGTTTTTATAGTGACAATTTGATTTTGAAATATTTTAAGCAATTCTACTAACTCGCTATTGCTTGTTATGTTCATAGAAAAGCTAATATCTATTTTTTGTTTATCTTCTAAGCCAGATTGAGTCAGAGATGAAGAATAATCTGATGATTGTTGAACACGTATTTCCTCTTGAGGAATAATCTCCGGAATTGCACCACTCGAGTGTAGTTCCATTCTATAGTCTGAAATTAACCACGAAAATATGTTAAACGCAAAATTTGGATGTTCATCATTGCTAAATCCACCACCTACTCTGTCTCTAAATATTTCATAGCTTCCTATAGCACAAATTCTACCATTATCAGGCTCAGAAACACAAACCAATGCAGATGAGAACGGTTCAGAAGTCTCATTTGATGAAACGATTGAAATCGAATTTCCTAATACACTAAGTGAGCAACCAGATCTATAACATATCGAACTTACACTATTTGTAATTGGATGTGGTGGTATGAATGCTGTAAGTATAGGCATATTTTCCATACCTAGATTATAGGTTTCATCTAAGACTTGATCGTTTTCAAAAACGATGCCAAAAATTTGACTAAGCTCACTCAAATTGCTATTTCTTCCTTTATCTCCCCCTGCATGAGATAAAAGCAGTAATCCACCTCCATCTTGTCTAACCCAATTATTAATTTCGTTAATTTCCATGGTACTAATTCTAGCAAAATCTGGACAGACAAATACTAAGATATCAAACGCTTTCAATGAATTTTGAGTAATTGGAGTTTCCAAGAAGTTATAACAAAGAAAGTCGTTTGAATTTAAGAAATCTCGTAGTTCTGTGAGATTCTCGTCGATTTTGCCTCTAGGTTTGTGTGCTACATCAAATGCGATATTATATTTGGGCATGATATTTCAAAATCTCCTTATATTTAATATTATTCGTACTAAAAATATATTTTACGAAATTAATTAAAATTTCTTAAAATCTCTTAAATATTGTTTGTCAGTTAAATGAAAGAGTTATCAGTAAATGCTTTTATCTCCAATAATTAGGTTATTCTTACTAATATTTTCAACTTTTACATTACTACCAATTATAGATTTTTCAGAAATTACATTTTTCAAGTTAGTGTTCCTTTCAATAACACAATTTTCTAAGATACAGTTTTCTATTAATGAATCAGCTCCAATCGATACAAAAGGTCCCACTACTGAATTAATAATTTTAGAATTTTCTCCAATATATACTGGATTTTTTATGTAGGACTTTTCGGAAGTGATGTTTAATTCTTTAAACTCTTCAACTTTTACCGATTGCTGTTCTAACAAATATCGATTACCCTTTAAAACTTCAGAAGGCCTACCGAAATCCAGAATTCCCTTTTTTAAATTAATTGCTGCAATTTTAAAACCACTATTTATTAAATCTTGCAAACTCTCTGTCAGATAGATTTCTTTAGAGCCCTCTGTTCTTTTATCTAAATACTCCTTTATAATATCAAAGAGAGCTTTAGTTGCGGAGTTTGAAAAGGCATAAAGACCTGCAATTGCTAAATTTGATATGAAATCTTTAGGTTTCTCAATTAATTTCTGAATCATTGAATTCTTATCAATAACAACCACTCCATATGAGCTTGCATCTTCTTCCGGTACTTCCACTACAGTGATTATTCCATCTACATCAGATTCATAATATCGATACATTAAATAGGAATATTCCTCGATTGGTATCATATCTGCTAAAAAAATTAAGGATCCATCACGTTTGTCTGTTTCTGTATTCGTATAACTAGATTCTTCAAAACACGTATTTGCTAGATATACGGCCTCTCCTAAACCCCAGTAAAATGGTGTATCGTCATTATATCCACGAGGCTCTTGTTCTATAAAAGTTAATTTAAATTTATCACTATACTTCTGTTTGACGAATTCTATTATTTGTCTTTTCCTGTATCCAACAATTAAAATTAATTCAGTGCCTGAATCAAATGTCTCGCTGAACCTATTAAGAATATGTTCTAAAACAGTCTTTCCTGCAACATTTATGAATGTTTTAGGCTTACTTAACGTGAACGGGCGTAATCTTGACCCTATACCCGCACATGGACCTATAATTTTCATACTTTAATTTAAACCAATATTACATAAACTATTTTGATAATTCAATAAATCTTTAATTTTTTAAATGAATTTTGATTTTTCAGAGTCAAATATACGCTGTAAATAGCCGAAAAGCAGATCTAATCCTTTTTCTTCTTTTATTGAACAAGGTATTAATTCAGAAGTGGATCCTAATTGACTAAATACATCTGAAATTAGCATAGATAGCTCTCTTATCAGTCCACTTTCTCTCTCATTAGTAGAATCCTCTAATGCTTTAAAATCTTGACTCCAATTAATTATCATTTCAATTTGATCTTCGCTTAACAGATCTACTTTGGATAATACATTAATTTGTGAAATATTTCTAAACCTAAATTGCACAGAGGCAGCTAGTAATAGTGTTGATATAAAACCATTTGGTCTTAGTACAAAATTCGAATCAAAAAGGAAGGATACAGCCCGTTGGATAGATCCAAAACCTAATGTACTTGCTATCAATGGTCCCGTTTCTCTAAATGCAAATAACTCTAGTTGTCCAGCAGTGTCTACAAATACCCAATCTGGGTTATATTCGTCAATTTCATCTTTGAGATCGTCCAAAAAATTAACCATTAAATCAGATGCTAAGATCATTGCTCCGTTTGGACCCAATCCATATTCAGTCATTACTTCTTCAAGAACAATAAAATCCCTAATATCTATATCTGGATTATATGGCATTATTTTAACACCAGGATCCAAGTTTAGTGTAATTGCTGAGATTTCTGGATCTCGATTTATAACATAATCCTTAAATAAACCTGTTAAAGAACTTTTACCACTTCCAGCTGTCCCAATAAAGTAATTTAATAAAATATTATTCTCAACTCTAACGAGTTTTGTGTCCTCATTTATAACTTAATAGTTAAAGCTAATTAAAGATTTATAATAAAACTAACAATGATTAGGGTTAATAGAAATTAAAGTTTAAAAGTTAAAAAGATTATTCGGGTTCTTTTAACTGCTCTAACTTGATTTTTTCTTCTTGTTGTTTTTTAAATCGTTTAATTTGATTATTAATTGATTCTTCTTCCTTTTTAACAAGCTCCTCTTCGCTTAATATAATGGATTGAAGTTCTTTCTCATCCATTGGTTTTAGGATATCCTTAATACTGAAACCACTATTTTTCTCTGTTGTTTCTCTGAAAATTGTTTTCATTTCCTTTATTACTAATAGTTTGGCCGAAGATCCCCGCCCTTGTATTAGCGATTGTACGTCTGGTCCTTTAATTCTTTCGATACCAGGTCCAGTAATTCTCTGAGGGACACCAGAGGGTGGACCGTAAGATATTGGATTAGCAGGCATGTTCTGTAAGGTTAATGCAAGGCTTGCTAAATGCTTCTCAATATTTTTTAAAGTTTTATTACTCTCATTCATCATTGATATTACAGACTGGTCCGTTGGAATGCTTTCAATACTCCTCTTCTCATAAATAACGGTTTTCTCTTCTTTCTTTTGATTAAAATCAGTTTTTGTTGCTTGAACTACTCTCTCTCGAGTTACTTTCTTTCTCTGATTTTTAGGTGAGTTTAAATCGACGAATTGGAAACCTGCGTAGCAATCATCGTTTACCCAAATATCAGATACATTAATTTTCTCCGAAAAGGTATACTCAATTCTCTGACCAGAGTATAAGTAAATCGTCAACCTTAATATTTTAATCTGAATATCAGAAAACCCGTGAATCTCATCTAATTCTATAGAACAACCTAAATATTCAGTTGAATGATAAATTTTCTTAATGGAAACTAATGATGGAGTCTGCTTGTAGTAAATGTCTTGCTTGACTATCTTTGAAATTTCAAATTGGATATTTAACCTGTTTATCGTCTCAGGGAGAAATAGAACTTGCTCTTCCTCATTTTTTTCGAATTCTAAAAAAAGTTTCTTTTGATCGTCCCAAAACACTTGGAACAATTCCATTTTAGTTTTAACCCGTGACTGTGGTCGTTAAAGTTTCCAATTTATTTAATTATGATTAAAATCTATTTTAACCTTTAATATATTACGACTTTACCAAATTATTGATTTTTAAGAGTTAATTTATGAATTGAATAGACTTTAGTAAATTGTAAATTACTGAAATTATCCAATTTTAAGTTTAGACAAATAATATATTGGTTTATGCAGGTGTGAGCTGAAATATTCGATTTCCTCTTTTGATTGCTCCCCAATATAGTTATCAACATCAAGGACTAAAATTGCGTCTTGATCATTTAATTTTTGTATAGCTATCTCTTGCAATTTGTCCCATTCTTCTTCATTAAACTTATCTTTATTTAACAACCCATCGACAGAACAAATTCCAACAAGCTTTTTATATATAATTTGTAAAATTGACTCGATTTTAATGAAATAATCTTTAAACCGAATTGAACCAACTAAAAAGATTTTATTCTCTTTAATTTTTGTGAAGTCGTAAAATTGAAAGTCATTCAAGAAATTCTTATTTAACCTTTCTTTCTTCATCATAATTGCATTAACGTTCATTCATATATAATTCTCACATGAAATTAAATACGGTCTATCTCGCAGAGAACCTAGAATTTATGAGGAAGTTGGAATCAGAAATAATCGATCTTATATATATTGATCCACCCTTCTACAGCGGTGTCGATTATAAAGAATTTTCTGATTTATGGAATTCATTAACAGAATATTTAGATTTTATGAAACTAAGGATTAAAGAAATGCATCGGGTTCTTAAGAAAACTGGTAGTTTTTACTTACATTGTGATGCTAGTGCCATATTCGATTTAAAGCCTTTATGTGACGAAATTTTTGGGAGAAACAATTTTCGAAAGGAAATCATATGGAATGTAGGGAGCGTCTCGGGTTTTAAAAGTCAAGTAAAAAGTTGGGTGCGCCAGCATGATACAATATTGTATTACACAAAATCGGAAAATTTCACATTTAATAAGCAATATCTACCTTATCGAGAAGATTATATTAAAACAATGTTCAGATATAAAGACGAAGATGGACGCCTTTACAGAAAACGAAGAAGAGGGAAACAATATTTAGATGAAAGCCCGGGGACATTAGTTGGCGATGTCTGGAACGATATCTTTTCATATCAAACGATTACGAGATCAAAAGAATATCACGGATACCCTACTGAAAAACCAGAAAAATTATTAAAAAGAATAGTTTTAGCATCATCAAACGAGGGAGATATTGTTGCAGATTTCTTCTGCGGGTCTGGAACAACGATATCCGCTGCGGAGAGGTTAAATAGAAAATGGATTGGGGTAGATAATAATCCTAAAGCTGTTGAATTGTGTAAAAAAAGGTTAGGTGTTAACTTTTAATCCAGGAGTAAAATATATTTCAAATTTATTGCTTAAACACGATTTTTTCAATCCCTATCCATTCTTTCGCTTCCTCAAGGTCGGATACAATTTTTCGTTTAGGAGATTGAGCACGATCTAGGAGATATTTAAATTCTTCGCTTAGAGGGGGATTTTTAGCGATTATGAAAGCAGATCTAAAAAGCCTTTCATTATTATTCTTCAAGAGTTCAAGGATAATATCCACTGAATCAATACTCAAAAGAATAGCGTCTTTAATGTCGACGATTATACTTAACTTATCGTGAATATCTTTAGTTAACTCCTCAAATTCTTTTATAAATCTTTCTGCTACCGGTGGAGGAAAAGTACCAGTTGCTTTTATATAAAAACTAGTATCGTTAATTTTTTCAATTTGATACATTATGAATTCATTTAATCAGTTTTAAATTAAAATTATTCACTTCATTCATATTAACTTTTTTATTTTGAAATAAGAATCTGTATCTTTTAATCGTAAATGTATAGTTTCTTCGAGGAAAAACGATTTAAGGCTTGAACTATTTAAATAAATAATGAGAAGTGAAGAAAAAACGTCAATAGGAATTCCCACATTGGATAAAACAAACCATGTAAAAATGAGAAATCTCGTTTCCCAGATCATTATGAATCTAATACATGGATTTGGATTTGGAGCGTTTAACATCGTTTTCACGCCTTTCCTAAGTGATTATACGGGTTCACTATTCTATACTGGAATTATTATCTCTATCTCAAATATAATGCAATTTTTACCTATGCCTCTAATAGGTAAATTATCAGATAAATATGGGATTAAGAAAATTTGGTTATTTGGTCCTCCTATATTTTCTTTCGGATTAATGATACTAGTTGTCTCAAGTAGCATCCCGATGCTTATTCTGGGAGTTATTGTATATATTTTAGGTGCTATGGTAAATAGTTTGAATTTTCAAATATTTGTATCGGAAAATAGCGGTGATACTAAAAAAGGAATAATGTATGGTTTAGTATTCTTCGCATATTTTGGAGGTAGTATTGGTGGTACCTCTTTTGTCATGCTTAATTCAGGTTTTACTTCTCAATTCTATTTTCTGATCTTCAGTGTTATTCTGATTGGAGAATGGTTTATCCTAGCTTTAGTAATTAGAACCCCTAATACTTCATATGATACGCAAGTCTTAGAATTAAGTAAACCGGCTGACCGTAAAAACAAAAAATCCCCAAAACTCTTTCAAAATCCCAAAATAAAGGTAGCTACTTTATTCTTTACTTTAGATGTCTTTGTGTGGGGTATAGCTTTATCTATATTTAATGCAGGTCTTTCAACATATTATCATTTCACAAATTCAGAAATTGCTTTTATAGCAGTATGGTTTCACATTTCAAATATGGCTTCGCAGATTCCCGCAGGAAGAATAGCAGATAAGATTGGAAGAAAAAAATGTTTGATTATAAGCCAATATTTTGGTATGGTTTTTTTTTCCATGAACATATTGGTTTCGGTTTTATGGTTGAATGGAATTACATTGTTCGTATTTCCAGGCTTAATTATTGGACAAATCTTTTTTGGAATCGCAGTAACTACCTTTATCCCGTCGGAACAGATGACTTTAACTAATCTAGATAATAGCAGAAAAGCAGAATCTTATGGAATTGTAGCATTTATCAGAGGAATCGGTATGATGCCTACTGGTGCGATTGGCGGATTTCTTGCAGAGAGCGTACATTACATTGCTCCTTTTGCTGTAGGTTTAGCAGGTCTGTTTGTTGAAGTATGGTTCTTAATGAAATACTTCAAGGATTAACCTTTTGAAAAAAAATTACTTTCTTTGTACTGATATATCATTAAAAAAGTATTTTTCATTACTTAAAATTAAAATAAGGGATGAATAAATGAGTTATAAATGTGAGATAATTGAGCGAGATGCTCAAAATACACTCTCAATAAGAACTACAAGTTCTGTTCAGAATCTACCTGAAGTTTTAGGTAAGAACTACGGAGTGATTATGCAGTATCTCGGTCAATTAAATGAACAAATGGTTGGTGCTCCATTTGTTGCTTATTACAATATGGACATGCAAAATTTAGATATAGAGATTGGGATTCCTGTAGCTAAAAAGATATCTAGTAAAGACGAAATTAAAGCAAGTGAAATCCCTAGAGGAAAGTATGCATCTTGTCTTTATATTGGACCATATAGTGGGGTGGCTCCTGCCTATGAAACACTTGCCAAGTATATTGAGGATCAAGGATATGAACCAACGGGTATTGCTTATGAATTGTATTTAAACGACCCTTCCGTGGTATCTCCTGAAGAACTTCAAACAGAAATACTTTTTCCCCTTAAATAGAATATTAATTATTATTTTTCTTTCTTTTACTTTGTAATTTTTAGCAAACATTTAAATACCAAAACGTCCATTCCTATATTGGACGTCAATAATAATGATGGACGAAAAAAGGAGGTTGAAAATGAATTCTAAAAATATTTTTCTTAGCGAAAAACAAATAGATGATTTAAAGAAGTTTTTGAAGAAAATTCAGTTTCCGACAGAGAAAATATCTAAAGAGTTTAATATAAAAGAAGTTTCCTTTCAAATAAGTGAGTTATATGAAAAGACAATTAGTCCAGGGCAAGTAGAAGTAGTTATACGCCGGATTATTGGAGAGACTCCACTTTCAACTAAAGAACGCAGCCAATTATACGATTTACGGAAAAAAATCCAAAGGTATGAAAAATTCTTAATTAGTTTTAGAGAATGGGGAATAAAGTATGATTACCAGCTAAAAATAATAATTCTTGGTCTAACGGAAGAACAATCTGATTATCTTCCAAGTGTTTTTAATAAGCCTCAAATGGCTCCAGAGAGAGATATAATCGGTGTTAATTTGTTAACTAAATTAACTGAGAATTACGATAAAACCTTAACAAGGCTTCAAATCTGGGATGTTACACGTCAGAAACGATTTGCCTTTTTAAGACCCCAATTTTATAGGGGTGCAACAGCGGCAATACTAGTATTTAACAAAGAGAATCGTGAATCTTTTGATATGATTAAAAGATATTATAATGAACTTAAGGAAGTCACTGGATTAAAATTTAAAACTAAAGGAAGATTTCGGAAGGAGATTTCCATACCAATAGCACTTATAGCTATGGGAAATAATACGGTTATACCTTATAAAGAAATTTTATCTCTCACTAAAGAAATAGGAGCCTTATATTTTGAGATAGGAAATATAGAAGACGAGCGCTTTCAAGAAACACTTGATGTTATTGCTACTACAGTTTTAGTAAAATTTCAAGAATAAAATTATTTTTTTTTTACTTACTCTTTTTTAAACTATTCTGGCTTATTTAGATTGATTTCAAAAAGTTTATCTTGAATTTTGTTCTTGAGGTCCTTAGAGAAGTTATTAATTATCTCTTCAGGAACATGGTTTAGGTATTCGTTTATCTCACTCTGAATTATCAATCCTAATTTATTCATTAATTCCTCAGTAGTTTCGTGTTTCCTTAAGTAAATATTTTTGTAAGTTTGGATGTATCTGACATTGAATTTTTTTAACCATTTTTTACCCTTTTGTTCCAATATCGATAATGTTTCTCTAGAACCAGTCTCATTAAAGTTTCTATATTCAAATTCGTACTTATTAAGCTTATCTTCGCAATATTTTATAACCTGAGCCCTATCTTTTGAATTTAAATCCGTGTTAGAGTTTAAAAAGATGATTACCATAAATTTCTCAAGCAAAAAATAGATTTGAGCTTTAATATTCGAACCATAGATTTCAAGGTGAGAGAGATTTTTTATGTTAGCTTGCCCGGCAAAGATTTTAAACGAGCTTAAATACATGGAAACCAGGTCTATTTCTAAAAAGTTTTTTTGATCCCCTGATAGGTAAGATTTAATAGATTCATATTTATCTACGTCATTCGAATCATACTCAAAGACCGTAATAGTGTTCCCATACTGATCTGCGATAATAATTCCAATGATCGGGGGTATGACATTAAAATTATGGGAGCGATATGCTGATTCGGTTAATTTTTTTTCAACGATATTATCATCTTTTCCAGCTTCGAGCATAAATCTAAATAAACTTACTTACTATAAATTAAAGAGGGTGTGTTGATTTTTAGGAAAAAGTAGAGAATTACTGACATTTATGATCGTGAAACAAGTCTTT
>JAEOTS010000123.1 GCA_016839745.1 Promethearchaeota archaeon | reverse complement strand
TTGGTTAGCGTAAAAAATTAGCCACTTTGCCATGGCTTGAAAAGATTCGTTCACATTTATATTCTCTTTTGATGAAGTGAAAACGCATTGATTGCATTTAGCTTTTAGAGCGTATTCATTTGCGATTTCGAACTCAACTTCGTGGTTTGATAGGTCCCACTTCATCCCCATGAGGATTATTGGTATAAAACCCGCTTTTTGGCGAATAATTTTTAGCCACACCGGAATGTCTCTGAACGTATCGTAATCTGTTATATCAAAACAAATTAATCCTCCACTCGCGCCTTTGCAATAGTCTGGTAAAAGTTCTCGGAAGCGTTTTTCACCGGCAAAATCCCATAGTTGCATTTTGACAGATTCCCCGGTATCAAGCGTTTCAGATTTAGTATGGAATCCTGCGCCAATCGTCATTTTATAGCCTTCTTCAAATTTTCCCGTGCAATATCGAGTTACCATAGCGGTTTTTCCCACCCCGCCTGCTCCTGCTACAATCACTTTAAAGATCCATGAACTCATCATATCTAATTTCATGAATGTTTTTTTTTAATTATAGTAAATAAGATTTTGTTTTTATAATAATGCTAAACCAAACTACACTTTTTATAAAACTTCATATTTTTAAAATTATTTAAAACTAAAATTAAAAAAGGTTTTTATAAGATTTAGGTCTATTATTTTTTAGTATTGTATTTTTAAACGTTTCAATAATAAAGGTTGTGAAAAAAGAGTATTAAAGACGACGATATTTGTGCTATATGTAGTTTTCCGAAAGACCTATGTATATGCGATAGTTTAAGCGCAGATGAACAACAAATTATTATTTCTAACGATCGACGTAAATGGGGGCGTGTGGTTACAGTTATCAAGTTCGAGGGGAACATAGATGCGAATTTAAAAGATATTCTTACGCAAGCTAAAAGGAAATGTGCTTCTGGAGGAACAGTTAGAGGAAACGAGATCGAACTTCAAGGTGATCACAAATTCAAACTAAAGAAATTTCTAATTGACTTAGGATTTCCTGAAGAAAATATTCTAATTCAGGAACGGATGAGATACACCAATAAACGATAGAGTAGAATAATAATTAAAAGTTCATTTGCTTCTCTTTAAATATCGTAGTTTCAATAAAAAAAAAATTAGATTTCAATGAGTACGATATTTTATAAGGTAATTTTTAAAGGTATAAAGGGAGATTCATCTGAATCGTATTCGCTAACTTTTAAAAATGTTATTCAAGAGAAGCCTATTCATATTCCCTCTCAATTTTTTTCTTCTCTAAAACTACTTAGTCAAAAACAAACAAGTGTAATAAATTTTCAAAACATTAGAGAAGTAGTAAAAATTGGAGCTTCAAACGCTAATTATGATTTTAATTATTATATAGTTGTCCTCTTCACAAGTTTAACGGACGGAGAAAAGGAAGGATTTTTAGTAGGAAATTTAAAAAAACTGGGTGACATTTTAATTGGAATTTGGCCTTTTAATCAGGAGAGCACTTCTATTTCTTCAGAACCCATTTTAAAAAAACTAAAACTCTTAACAGAGGATAACAAATTTAAAGATATTTGTGTAATTTATTCTTAAATCGAGCCAGTCTGATGGTTTAAAGATTTAAAAATAATTTTCTTTGTTTTTCTTTAAAAATTCTATCAGCTCTATTTCATTCGGCATTCCAGATCTCGCTCCAAGTTTTTGAATTTTTAAAGAAGCTGCTGCATTAGCGTATATACAAGATTTTTCTAAATCCCAATCTTTTATCCAATACGCTAAAGAAAATGCGCCATTGAATGTATCTCCAGCTCCAGTTGTATCTACTACATTTTTTATTTCATATGTGGGTATCCTTTTTTGATACTCGTTGGTGGTTATTAATACGCCATTACTTCCTAAGGTAATAATAACAATTGGAATCCCTTTTTTAACTAAAATTTCAGCTGCTTTTTCAGGTGTATTACTGTTTGTTATAGCTTTTGCTCCCTCTTTATTTGGAAGTAAAATATCCGATTTTAACAGCACATTTTTTAAGTTATTCCATCCTCTTAGGGCAATTTGGGATTCTAAATCTATACTGATTTTAATATTATTTCGTTCTGCGATTTCGATGGCTTTTTCTGTGACTTTTTGATGAATAATTGTAGTGTGTAGAAGTTTAGAATTTGCGATGTAAGCTTCATTTAAATCGTCACACTCAATTTTAGTAGTTTGCATGTGAGGGGATTGGATTATAGTCTTCTCTCCTTGAGCAACAAATATGAAATTAACTGGTGTTTTCTTGCCAGCAACTTTTTTAGTACAAGTCGTATCTACATGTTCTTTAACAAAGTCTTCAATTAAAAAATCGCCGTAAGAATCGCATCCAACTGCTCCTATAAATCCACTTTTACCACCAAGTCTTGCAGTAGCTACCAAATAATTCGCGGTAACTCCCCCCGGAAAATAGTTCTCGCTAAACGCATCGATTTTTTCGTCAGGTTTTGGAAAGTGTGGTATTTCAGTAACCCAGTCTAAAACTATTTCCCCTAATCCAATAATATCAACTTGTTTCATGGATTCTATCTATACTTTAACTTTTTATACAACATCAAGTTAAGGATTAGAAACCATAAATATTATAAAAAATATACTAAAAAGAGAAATTATTTCAACTTATAATTTCATTCATCCTACTTTCTAACTCGTCTTCTACATTAATATCTTGGAAATTTGAAGCTGTAATTTCGTAAGAATCGCTATAGTCACTAAATTTTACCCTTCCTTTAATCATTATATCTCTTCCAACAATTTCTGAAGAGAAATTTTCCAATAATTTATCATAATCCGGAGTATCTTTAACTTTAGCTATTAAATCCGCATTTCTACCCACTAATTTCTCTGCGGCTTCCCCGATAAATGTAGCTCTAATTTTACCGCTTTCATCCTCTATAATATGACTAATAATCATTGTAAGTTTACTTTCTCCTTTTTGATCACATGTACAGTTATCAATTTTCCTTCTACAATTAGTACACGCTTCATAAAACCTAATGTTCTTTAATTCATTTGAAATAACACCTTTTATTTCAAAAAATCCAGATGATTGTATCGAATTAATATCTGTGAAGTTTTTTGAAAAAACACTAGTTTTCCCTTTAGTTGGGGTTTCAGCTATTTTTAAATTTGTAATTTTTAAATCTATTTTATCTAAACTCGAATCTAGTGAAATATTTGCTTCGTTTTTTTCCCAATAATTGCTAAATCTTAATGTAATATTTTTCAACGAAATTCCATCTCCCGTCTTCAGAGATTTTGATAATTCATCTGCTTTTTCCCGCCAAGCTGTAACTCTGATGCTATCGGTATCGTCACTTACCGTAAAACTTAATAAAGACACTTCATCTCCTGATTTTAGCGTTACCTTTCTTAAGTCTTCTATTGTGGTAATAACTCCTTGAAATGAAGCATAATCCTTCTCCTGTTGGAGTTTTTCGATCTTATCGATAAATTTTTCATCTAATTTCAATTCTTTATCTTTTTTAGTT
Source organism: Promethearchaeota archaeon (assembly GCA_016839745.1). Classification (GTDB taxonomy): domain Archaea; phylum Asgardarchaeota; class Lokiarchaeia; order Sigyniarchaeales; family SOKP01; genus SOKP01. Next base: position 30,226 of record JAEOTS010000123.1, on the reverse strand, counting down.
ATTTTCGTCCACGAAGTTGCGTGCACGTCAATTCTATTTTCTGCATAGTTGCTTTTTCTTGGATTTAGGTTTGTCAGCGAAATAAAATCGCCAACTTCAACATTTTCGATTTTTTCGATATCTTCATTCCAAAAAGTAATTCTTACTTTGCCCGTCGAATCTCTTAGGATTATCGAGCTTACACTACCGTTTTTGCCATCTTTCCTAATGAAATCTTTTACGGGAAAACGGTTCATTACTTTTCCCTCAGTTGATAGAGATCCAAAATTTTCGTTGATCTCTTGTATTTTTGCGAATTTCTCTTTAATTTTTGGGTATTTTTTATAATCAACATCCTCAGGAGCCAAATCAATTTTACTAAATCCTCCAACATGAATTTCTGTTCCACCATTTCTTCCATTTTTCGCGGTACCATTAAGGATTTTAACAATTCCGTTTCTTTCAAAGCGTTCATCTTTAAAAATACTCACTTGATTATCCCATAAAACAATTCGGATATCACCTGTATTATCATGCAATAAAAATGATCCTACATATCCTGTTTCCCCATTATTTTTATTAAAACTATTCACATTATAAATGTCTTTAATTCTACCAACAATTACAATATTTTTCATGTTTACTGTGATATCAGAGATGTTTAATTCAACTTCGTTGAGCAATTCTTGATTCTCACTTGCTACATCTACACCTAACTCTTTAGCAATCACAAACAAAGCTCCTTCATCCGAGATTAGACCTTTCAGTTCTTCTTTTTTTTCTTCTACTAAAGTTTGAATTTCTTTTTTCGATAATCCAGTTTCTTCTATTATTTTGGTAATATACGCTTCAGTTTTCATTTCTTCCACTATATATATAGTTTTATCTATTCAAAGATAAATTTAGAATTTATTCTTTAAAAATAAAATTATTTAATAATTAATTAATCGCTATTTTTAAAAAAAAAGAGTATTTCATATTGGTAATTTGTTAAGGTTATTTTAATAAGAAATTAATATTTTTGTCGTAAACATGAAAAAATTTAAAATCATACCGGTAATTGATATCCTAAATTCTGAGGCAGTTCACGCTATTAAAGGTGAACGAGAGAAATATAAACCATTAAAATCGGTATTAATAAAAAGCTCTGACCCAATAAAAATAATTAAAAAAATAAAGCATGAGTCCTCTATTAACGAAGTATATATTGCGGATTTAGATGCTATACTTAGACTAGAACCTAATTATTCTTTATTAACAAAAATTTTGAAAATTCATGAAATTAAAGTTATGATTGATCCTGGAATTATCTTAAAAAAAAACATATTAGAGTACTCAAACTATGGTTTAGATTCATTAATTTTAGGATTAGAAACCGTAAAAAATTTAGAAGTTATTTCTAAGTGTTTAAAAATCATGGGATCACATAAAACAATTGTAAGCATAGATATGTACAAAAAAGTAATTCAAACAAATGTAAAAGAGATAAAAAATCAGCATCCAATTGAAGTTATAAAAAAAATTGAAGAGTTGGGAGTCAAAAAAATAATTTTACTTGATCTTTATAATGTAGGTCAAAAAATAGGCGGAATTCCACCCCTTTATCTAGAAATTAGGAAACAATTCAACGGACAAATTTTAGTAGGAGGCGGAATTAAGGATATTAGAGATATTGAGCTGTATAAACATCATGGCTTCTCGGGAGTCCTAATAGGGACTGCGTTACATGATGGTACTATAGAAATCGAAAAATTGAGGAAGATTAATTTAAATTAATCAATAAAAACTACGCCAGAACCTGAGACGTTTAAGGATTTTTTACACACGGGACAAGCATGTTTCATTCTAACCCAATCTGTAAAGTGATCTTTGTGAGCTTTCGCTTCACACATTGGACAACCCGCTACTTCATCGAAAATTTCAATATTCTTTCCACAAACAGCACATTTCGTTTTTGATGCCGTAGAAATCCTTATAACTTCTTTCTTTATGTCAAGCACAACATTTTCAGTATTTTCAGCGGTAGGGTTAATCTGTTTTAATTCAGTTTTAGTATCAACACAAAAGATTGTTCCTTCGCTATCGTCCTTCCGATTACCAATCCAAACTACTTTACCCTTGAAATAACTGGACCCTTCATTTTCTAACGAGAGGTTTAATCTTCGATCTTCCATTACAAATGTTTGAATTACTTTAGTATATTTTAACCCATCTAAATTTGAGGATATTTGTTTAATCACTTCAAATGGCTCTCTAAATACATCATTTGTTATGTCTACTTTTGTGATTTCTTTCGGGGACATAATAAATTCATAATTTTTTTGATATTTAATAATAATTATTTAATTTAAATTTTTATATCTCATTGTTCTTTATATGTTTTGATTAAATTACATTTATCTTAAAATAAAAGAAATTTTATAGCTTGAAGGATAAACTATCTATTAATAATTGAACCTCTTGACTATTATAATTTAATATTTAACGTTCACATATTACACGATTGATTATGCAAAAGAGAATCAAATTGCTGGTGAGCCCTAAAACCTTGGAGGAAGCTAAGGTTGTAGTTAAACACGAAGAAGTTGATTTTATAGATTGTAAAAATCCCAGCGAGGGGTCTCTTGGAGCAAATTTTCCTTGGATTATAAAACAAATGAAGAATTTAATTCAATTTAACAGCTCTCAACTATTAAGTGCAACGATTGGAGATTTTCCAAATTTACCTGGTACCGCTTCTTTAGCAGCCCTCGGTGCTGCAGTAGCGGGGGCAGATATTATTAAAATAGGGCTTAAAGGTCCGACAACAGAAAACGAATGTACTTTTTTAATGAGTAAAGTAGTAAAAGCAGTAAAAGATTATAACAAAAATATAAAAATAGTAGCAGCAGGTTATGCTGATAAGATAAGGATGGAAAGTTCTCCCGAATTTTTATCCCTTCCTGTGATAGCAGCTAAATCAGGCGCTGACATCGTGATGCTTGATACTTATATCAAAGATGGAAACGGGTTATTTGATTTCCTTAATGTTGAGCAATTAAAACTATTTAGAGATAAAGCAAAAGAATTAGATCTTGAGGTTGCACTTGCTGGAAATTTAAGGAAAGACTCACTTCCCAAAATAAGGGAAATTTGGCCAGACATAATTGGCGTTAGGAGCCTAGTTTGTGAAGGTTACGATAGAAATAAAGGAATGATTAAAGGGAATCTAATAGAAGAATTAAAAGTGGAATTATATAGATAAGATAAGTTCCTTGTAGTAGAATTTCAAAAAAAACATCCAAAATTATCTTCACTTTTAGTTCATTTTAATAACATTATTTTGGTTACAATGATAAATTCTTCTTATGTATAATAAGGAATTAGGAATAATTGGAACTGGAAAAATTGGATCTGCCTTATTGAAAAGGCTAATTTCCACTAATACAATTGATAGAAACAAAATTGTTGCGTATGATATAGACGAAAATAAGCGGGCTAAATTATCCGAGGAATATAAAGTTGAATACGCTGAAAGCAATAAGGAATTAGCAAGATCCTCTAAATATATTTTAATTGCTGTCATACCCCAAGTTATAGATACAGTTTTAAAGGAAATTGGACCGATTATTACAAACGAACAAGTAATAATATCTATTGCAGCGGGAGTTTCTTTTAAACACATTAATAAAGTTATAAATCCAACAGTAGGATTAATAAGAATAATGACCAATACGCCGGCACTTATAGGTGCTGCAGCTACAGCAATAGCCCATAATGAAAATATTAAAGATTACCAACTAGAGTTCGTTAAAGGAATATTTAAAGCAGTGGGGATGGTAGTCGAATTAGAAGAAAGACATTTGGATGCGGTAACAGGTTTGTCTGGAAGCGGTCCAGCATACATATTTATTATAATTGAAGCATTAGCCGATGGGGGCGTGAAAATGGGACTGCCTAGGGCCACCGCTTTAAAACTAGCTGCTCAAACCCTTTTAGGTTCTGCAAAACTTCTATTAGAAACGAATATACACCCCGCAGCATTGAAGGATATGGTAGCTACCCCGGGAGGAACGACTATTACTGCGATACACGAACTTGAGTCAGCAAAGTTAAGAGCGACTCTAATCAGAGCGGTGGAAGCAGCTACTCTAAAATCAAAATCGTTAAATTCGGCAAAAACAAATAATAGTCAAGAATAATTTCATAATGCTTTTTATTGAAGAAATTCTTTAAAATTTACAGTCTGTTCATTATTAATTGTTAATTTAAATGTTTTTATATCGGGCTTGTATGTGTTATAGAGTTCAAACACTTCCTTTTCTTTTCCATTTTTACAAAATGCATAAACAGAGCGACCTAATTGATTCATACTTGCTCCTATTATATCTAATTTCCATAAGTCACTTAATAGATCGCTTACTTTCTCTAAATTTAGAACATTCATGATTCGTGTATTTTCTACAAATTGGAATGAAATTTTGACAAAATTCTTATAATTAGGCTTTAACAATAAATTATTCAAAGCAATCTTACCAGCTCGTTTTATTTCTGAACTTAAGAATTCGTCCGATAATATTGATTTGGTTTGTATCGTTCCGAATGTTCCACAAATGACTAAAAGATCGTTCGGACTTTGTAAGCGCTCGTAGTTACAAGGATAACCTGGTTCTCTTAAAACACACAAACCTCTTCCTAATTGACCGCAAACAGTGCCCAATCCCGTTTTATTAACAACTTCTGAAATGTGAGCCATCCTTCCGCTATCAAAATTGGTTAGGCCAAGGTTCAATAGTTTATTCAGTCCAAAAATCGTTCCTAATGCTCCTGAACCGCTTGCTCCATACCCACAACCAACGGGTAAATCAAAAGTGTGTTCAATTTTTACTTTTATGGGGTAATCAATTAGGTTTTTAATATAATCAAATATGTAATACGTTGTTTCCGCTTTTTTGTCCAATTTTTCTTCGTTAATATATATTGTGCACTGACTTTCCTCTTCTTTTTCAAGCTTATTATAGGAAATAACTGTTTTTCCTACCCCACTTACGTTAAATCCGGCTCCTCGAGAACCAATCTTTTCCGGATTTTCAATTGGAATCCCGTTTTCTTTATCCACAATTTCAAAAAATCCCGAAATGCGATGGGGAACTTCAACAATAATTTTATTTGTGCTACTTACCATATCCCATAAATTTTTACTTTTATCAATTTAATTATATGTATAATTAAAAAATAAAAGTCAATTATAGTTTATTATGACAAAGAATATTGTGATAAAGTTTGGGGGCTCTCTTCTCTTTTCTGATGGGGGAACTATAAATTCTCAAAAAATCACTGAATTTTGCAATATAATAAAAAACAATACACAATTCGACTCGATTGTTATCGTATGCGGAGGTGGAACAGTCGCCAGACAATATATTCGAGCAATAAGAGCCTCTACCGAGAATGAAGTATTATGTGATTTGATAGGAATTGATATATCGCGCATAAACTCCCGATTAATTACATCTGAAATGAAAGAGTTAGCTTATCCTCAAGTACCAAAATCGTTCGAAGAACTATCGGTGGCTATGAGTTCGTACAAAATCGTAGTAATGGGGGGTTTACAACCAGGACAATCAACTACATCAGTAGCTATAACAGTTGCAGAATATTTAAAAGCAGAAAGATTAGTTATTCTTACGGATATTGACGGTATATATGATAAAGATCCAAATCTTCATAAAGATGCAAAATTATTAGAAAGAATTTCGTACGATTCCTTACAAAAATTAATTTTAGAATCCTCAGTTAATACGCAAGCATCCGCTGGAGAATATCGTATTTTTGACGCCGTTTCCTTACAAATCTTAAAAAGAAGTGGAATGGGTGTATTGGTAATGTCAGGAAAGAAATTAAATCAATTTAGTAAATTTTGGAACAACGAAAAAGAGATTATCGGCACAATTATATCAAAATAGGATTTTAAATAATAAATTATTAAAATTTGCATTAATTTACTAACTTAGCAAACAAGTTCATAAATAAGAGAAAAAAGCATGTCTCAAGCTACTTGGAAAGATCAAATTAAAAAGAAGTGGGGACCGCATAGTCATTGCCCAATCTGTGGAAAAGCAATGTCAACAGATAAGCAGTTTTGTAGTCAAAATTGTGGAGACAACTATCATGCAAGCCAAAAAAAGCAGAAGAAAAAAAGTAGGATTCAAATGTTATTTATGGTTGGTATGATGGCTGTTTTATTCGTGTTTCTGTTTATTTTTACGCCCTAATATCAAAAAACTATTTATAATTTTATTAATTTAAATCAAGACATATAAAATATTAAATTAGAGTCAAAATAATTCAGAATTTTAAGCAGGGATAACCAAGTTGGTCAACGGTGCCGGACTTTTGTGAGAAAAATTCTCACAACACGGATTCAAGATCAATATTAAACACTTCCGTTGATTAACGGAGTTTCTGATGGGATATCCGGTGAGATAGCTCTACGTGGGTTCGAGTCCCACTCCCTGTATTACTTGTTTTAGCATTTATCGTTAACTAGTTAATCGTTGCCGTTTTTTGGTATGTCAATTAATATCTCATTTAAAAATAATATTAATGGTTTAGAAATCTCGTGATCATCTCTTACAGATTTTAAAAACAGCAGTAATAATACAGGGGCGTTCAAAAAGGAAGATGTCTTTTCAACAATAATATTACTTAATATTTTTTGTTGAACTCCGAATAATTGATGAGTGGCTGCTGATACTTTCATACCTTCAATTGAAGGGGGGATCCCTAAAGTTACATTTCCTATACCCATAGTCTCTTGGTCGGAAATAAGTACGAGATAACTTTTATGTAATTTAAAAATTGAAATATATATTTTAATTCTATCTAACTGCTTTGATCTTTCGATGATAGCTTTCATTTTTCGAAATAATACGTTAAAACTTTTTAAATTAGGTCTATAATCTCAATTCTTTTATGGCTTCATTTACTCCATAATTCTCGTGAACGATTAAATGAAGCGCTTTCACGACCTTCCTTGGGTTTTCCGATTGAAAAACATTTCTACCGTACGCGACTCCTGCACCACCAACATCTATTGATTGTTTTGTTATTTCTAAAAGCTCTTTAATACCTGCCTTCACGCCTCCCGCGATAATTACTGGGGTCATACATCCGTCAACGACTTCCTTGAAAGAATCGGGATCTCCTGTCCAATTGGTTTTTACGATATCTGCACCGAGCTCCGCAGCAACTCTTGCTGCAATTTTAACAACCTGAGCGTCGTGTTCGTCTTCGACATTTTCGCCTCTAGGGTACATCATAGCTAAAAGGGGCATCCCGAATTCTCGGCATTCTCGTGAAACCTTTCCTAAAATCTCCAACATTTCTGGATCTGTTTTTGTTCCAATGTTAATGTGTAAAGAGACGCCATCAGCACCTAACTTTACAGCTTCTAATACGTCGTTGACTAATACCTTGTAATTTGATTCCGGACTTAGCGAAGTTGAACCGGATAAATGCAAAATCAAGCCAATGTCTGGACCATATCCTCTGTGGGCATAAAGTGGAATCCCTATATGGCCTAAAACTGCATTTGCCCCTCCTAAAGCTATTTTGTTAACCATATCTCCTAAATTTCTGTCGATTCCTTTAATGGGTCCCTCAGTTAACCCATGATCCATGGGAATTATGATTGTTCTTTTTGTTTCCCGGTTGAAAATCCTCTCTAATCTAATTCTTTTACCTATATAACCAGAAATCGATTACTCACCTATAAAACAATGTCTTTATTATATAAATTAACAATAAAATTATATAATATAGTATACAGCATATTTTTTAATTCTTTTAAAAAATTTTAGTCATTGATTTTTAATGTCTGAATCTAAAGAGAGCTTACCTATTGATGAAAATAAAACAATGAAAAGCTGTTATAACTGTAGTATTCAAATTATTGACGCAAATCAGAAAATATGTCACAATTGCAATACAATTCTTAATCCGAATGATTTAAAGTGGAGAAACAGCTTTATATCTTTTCTCTGTTTATTGTGTTTAATACCAATTCTTATAGCAATTATTTCTAACTTAATATTGAATCTTTAATAAAAAGAATTAGTTGTCCGTTAATTTTATAATAGTAGTTACTTAGGAGCAAAAACTACATCAGAAATTCGTTGCCTACGTATGTCGAAATCATGATCAAGATGAAGCGTAATACAATGTTGATCTTTTTTCTTAGAATTTTTGTGAATATAGCTTATGGGAACAACTGGTAACTCAGACTTTAAAACAAAAACTCTAGGAATAGGCACGGCAATTATTTCCTTGCAACGTTCACAATTTACTAAAACGACCTTGTTTTTTTCTGACTCAAGCTTTTTCATTTGTGTAACCAAGTCAGCGGAAAGTCCAGGAGAATTAATCGTTATTTTATCCTTTTGTTTCGGGGATTCGGGAACTAAAGGGATATCTAATTCTTCTTCAGTTGAGAGATGTTTTTTCCCCTTCTTTTTTGTCTTTACACCTTCTGATTGCCCTTTACTTTTACCAGTAACTTGATTTTTGGACGAAATATTATCTGATAGAAGTTTGTCATCTTTGTTTTTTGAAACCTCTTTGGTATTCTTGCCTGAATTCTCCAATACTCTCACTTAACTTGGTAATTTAACTCTATGTGAATATATCTAATAAAACTTAATTAAAACTTATGTTTAACCCAAGAATAAAATTATACTCCAAATATTTGCCTTAACTCGGCGTAGATTTTTGAAAGCTCCGAAATAATAGAAGTATTGTTTTGTTGAAGATAATAATTGATGTATCCCGATAACCCCTCACTATCCTTAATCCATTCTAGGAAGGATTGGACTTCCCCCTTCAATTGTGGGTCGATATTCGCTCCAACCGAGGCAGAAGGCTTGCTTGCACCACCTAATTGAGCGTTACCGTCCATATAGGTTTGTTTTGAGCTTAGTTGTGAAAGCGCTCTCGCTGTATCCATCGTTGCTCCCATAGGTTCGCCGTCAGGTTCAAGATAAATAATTAATTTATGTTCTTCATCTTTTGCTCCAAGAATGTGACCTTCACCTCGAATTGAAGTAGCTACCAATCTTTCCGAAGTACATTGAAGAACAGAGTATTTCACGCCTGAAATCATGATAAATTGAGCTGTCAAACTATTCCAGCTTGAGATAACTCTACTAATATCAGCGCTAACGTCCCAATTATCTGTTGAGTAAAGAATAGTATCTCTTCCTTGAACTAAAGCAGCAGCAATAATACTGGGATCTCTTTGTAATAAATTGTTAACAACAGTGGCTGGATCAGTGGGCATTTTTTTTTCCAATTTTTTAGATTTAATTATCCTAGTGAAAAAATAATAATAATAATAGTATAAATATAATTATAAAATTTGTATTAAAAATTTGTGGTTACATATTTATTCTTCTTTTGAGGTCTTTATGTTTATTCTCCCAAACTTGGGTTCATATTGAGATTTATTGATTTCAGAGCCAAATTTATTCTTTTTGTTGATATTTTCTTTAAAAGTTAATTTATTATTAACAAATAAAAAATGCTTTAAATCGTCTCTTTTTTGTTCTTTTAAGTGATTTTGCAGTGATGCTTCTTTTTTAAATAATTTTCCACACACAGGGCAACTAAAATATGGGTCTTCTAAAAGACCTTTAGGTGGTTTAACAACAATTGGAAATACTTTCCTCTTGTTTAATAACCCGCGATCTTTCCGACAATAATGCCTTTGTAATTTTCCATAAGGTGGATACTCAAAAAAAATTTTGCTACCGTGAGTGCACTCCCAATACAGCACATCTGCACCACACTTTTTGCAAGATGTCTGAAATGATCGCAGATAACAATGTTTCCCGTGACTTTTATAATAATGTCGCATTATATAATTAGAAAACTCCATCTTATTAAAAATTTTTGGTGAAATGTCGTACTCTAAAATTTCTAAATGTGAATTTTATTAGCTGATAAATCCATAAAACGCAAACATTTAAAAGTATGACTTTAATTATAGAAATTAAGGATTTGAAATATATGTGGGTATAGGTAATTGGATCTTTCAATGTCTCAAAATAATTTAAATTTATGCCCAGAATGTGGGAATACTAATCTAGTATCTGACAATGCTCGCGGCGAAGTTATATGCAATGTATGTGGTCTTGTTTTAAGCCAAAAAATCATTGATTCTGGTCCAGAATGGAGAGCTTTTTCCTCAGAAGAAGCTAGTAAAAAAGTTCGAGTAGGAGCACCAACAACTTTAACGCTGCACGATAAAGGATTAAGTACAATGATTGGATGGAAAAATAAAGACGCATTCGGAAAAAGTATAAGCCCTAAAATGAAAGCTGAGGTTTACCGTTTAAGGAAATGGCACGTTAGAACGAGAACCAATAAATCAATAGATCGAAATTTAGCCTATGCGATGAATGAATTAGATCGCTTTTCTTCGCAGCTTAACTTGTCAAGAGAATTAAAAGAATCAGCAGCTCATATATATAGAAAAATGGCACATAAAAATCTAATACGAGGAAGATCTATTGAAGCAATGCTTATAGCTTCAATTTATTTATCCTGTAGATTAAATAATATTCCTAAAACTCTTGATGATTTTATCGAATTTGCTCTCGTCGATAAAAAAAAAATTGCTCGCTGTTATAGGCTTACATTAAACGAATTAAAAATTAGTATTCAAGTTTCCTCTCCAATAAATTTTATCCCAAGATTTTGCGCGGAACTAAACCTTTCCGGGAGAACTCAGAACCGAGCTGCGGAACTATTAAAGTTAGCTAAGAAATATCGTATTACGGCGGGGAAAGCACCCACTGGATTAGCGGGAGCTGCGTTATATGTAGCAGCAATACAGGAGGGGGAGCGCCGTACTCAAAAAGAAATTTCATTAGCGGCAGGAGTTACAGAAGCTACAATACGAAACAGATATAAAGAAATAGTTAATCATTTGAGATTTGATTTAAAGCAATAAAATGCTTTTAGAAGTGATTTGCTTCTAAATAAAAAAATTATCGTACTTTTATTCTTTTTATTACATCTGGGCGTTTTTTATATAAGATGCGAAATCCACAGTGAGAACATTTAATTCCAGGTAGAGCGTTTAATTCTTTTTTAGAAACCTCTTTCCCACAGCTTTTTCTAGCACATACATAATTCATAATTTAAAAAATTAACTAAGGTTAAAATATTTTTCGTAAATAATTTAGAAAGCTAGTAGAATTGCGAAAAAATTAGCAAAAAGTAAGGAAATTAATTGAAATTAAATATACAATGACTTTCTCTTATCCTCAGTATCTACAAATTCAAATGTGTTTAAATCTTTTTCGAGTTGGTCTCTTTTATTCTGAAGGTTTTTTGTAATGTCATCAATATTTTCGAGGGAATATTTCTTTTTAATTGGTAATGTAAATGACTTCTTAAGCATTTCCAAAAGAGTTATTGAGGCTTTTAAATCGGTGATATCCTCATTTACCATGGCAATATTATCTGTTTCCGCTAAAAGGACAATACCATCTAAATTGAATCTAGCCTTCGCTAATGTAGGGATTAAGCCATTAGCACCTATAATTACACCCTTCTGGATTTTCTTACAGTTGTTTTTCGTTAAAAAATTTGTCAATAATTCTCGATTAGTCGAACTTGCATAAATTTTGGGAACTTTTACATCTATTTTACGACTGTTCACTGGATACGCCCCTAAAGCTATTATCAAATTTATTTTGCATTGATATATTATCTCTGTAAGAAAGTTTGAAATTCTATATATGCCTTTAGGAGTTAAGCTTTGCGCATCAGCGGTGATTAAAAAAATATCCCTCTTTCGACTGGGATCTTTCCAATATAATATCTCTGCTTTAGGAGCTGATAACAGACTATCATCGACTATAGCTCCTGCAGGATAATCATCAAAGATAAAATCCATAAAGTTCTTTGCATCGAGTTGCCCAATTAAAGAATCTATTGCGAATTTTCCGACATCAGCTATTCCCGGCATCCCTAAAATACATATAGGATCTACAAATTCATCCTCGTTAATATCAACATGTTTTATTACCCTTATCCCAGACTCTGTCACTTTTTTTACCTTAAGTATTGTTTATTGATATTATTAGAGTCATAATTATTTCTTTAAAATCAATGTGTTATCCTAATAGACACATAATTTATTGTAAAAGTAATATAATCATAACACAAAAAATTTATTTCCTAAAGTATCATTACATATAACGGATTCTGTACCAATTATATCATAAATAATTTTTTTAATCCTCTAGAAGTGACCGAGCTAAACTATACTTGTCAAAAATGCGGAACTTGCTGTCATGAAATTGAATTCAAAAAGAGAATTCCGTTGTATCCTAATGAAGCAGATATATTAATTGAAATCGCGAAGAAAAGGGGTATCGCCTTTAAGATCATAGAAGATTTAGTTTTTCCTGACATATTAAATAACAAAATCCTTGTTGTGACATATAAAATACGATTAGACAATGAAACTCATGGATGCCCATTTTATGATGCAAAAAATGGTTGTACTGTCCATGAAGTGAAACCATTAGCATGCAAGGCTTATCCCTTGGCTTTAAAACAAGTGGATGCATTTAATTTTCAAATAAGTGTTGATCCATTGTGTAATTATGTAGAAGGGAATTACGATTTATTAAAAAAAGCGGATTTTGCTAAAATTAAAGAAATTTTTAAAAATGAATATCCTAATGCTCAAGAACACCTAAAAAAAAATAAAAAATTAATGGTAAAGATCAAAAAGCTCGAATATAAGAATATAATAAAAATTTCGAGGGAAATCTTGCTTGATGATTTCAATAAATATCTAAAGGAATGGGACAGAGAAGAAATAACAATAAATTAAAAATTGGTGATAACAGTAAGAAAATTTATATCTTTACTCTCAGGTGGTTTGGATAGCCCAATCGCAGCATATGTAATGATAAAAAGAGGTTTTACTCCTATTTTTCTCTCGTTTTTAACTTCAGACGATTACGAAGGTTCGATGAAAATAAAAGTAATAAAAATCGTAAAAATCTTATCAAAGTTTACTAACGATGAATTGAAAATATATTTCATTAACCATGATAATAACTTGGAAGGTTTTAAACAGGTTTGTGATCGAAAATTGACTTGTGTTTTATGTAAGCGATTAATGCTTAGAATTGCTAAACAATTAGGAAAATTAGAAGAAACTAATATAATAGTCACAGGAGATATTCTGGGAGAACAAGCTAGTCAAACTTTGGACAACTTATATTCTTATAATAATATAATTCAAGATTGTATTCTCTTAAGACCCCTGATTGGATGCGATAAGCAAGAAGTAATTAATATTAATAAACAAATTGGATTATATAAAACTTCTTCAGACGCTTCGGCAGGGTGTCAATTTAATCCTCAATACCCTGAAACTCACGCGAAATTGTTTGAAGTAGAAGAATCAGAATTAAAAGTCAGCATCAATGATCTAGTTGATAATTCAATAAGGAGTGCAGAGATATTAAAATTTTAAGTTTAAATCTTCAACTAGAGTATTAAAATCTTCATCTTCTAAATCTAGCTCATTAAAATCGTCTAAACCATCACAAATTGCCTGAGCTACTAGATGTTTACAAAAACCTCTTTTTCTTTGTATAACCACGTTCTTATAAAAATCTTGACAGGAACAATATAATCTTGGATATATCAGGTGTTCACAATCCTTACCTAAAGCGACCCAAATAACTCGATTCGAAGGTTTATAATTATACTTTGTTACTCCCTTTTTTACAACATCTAAAACTTTATCAACCTTATCCGGAAAAATAGAATCAATAAAACTAATTAGCTCATCATCGATAACTTTTTTATTTTTAGCCTTTGAATAAACATCAAATAATAAATCTTTAGACATTTGATTATCATATAGTAATTATAATTGATCAATAAAAAGGATCTAAAGTTTGCCCAATATTTTATATTTCCCAACAAGATATTATCCTGCAATCTCAGGAGCAGAATTTTATATCCAAAGTATAGCAGAAATATTATATTTGAAATACAATTATAGGGTTAACGTATATACTTCCACTGCAATTGATTTTAAAGGTTTAAGGGAACCAAACGGTAGAATTATTAAAAACGGAGACAAATACTACGAACGCGTAAACAATTTAAAAATCACGCGTTTTCCTGTTAAATATAATGTATCACTAGATGATAAAATTAAATTAATAAAAAAAATTAGATCATACACGGATTTAGAGTTAACTGATGAGTGTTTGACAGAGTATTTAAGAAATGGGCCCTACTTGGAAGACTTCCTTGAAGGCTTGGCGCATCCCTCTAAGATTACCCTCGATTTAATCCATACAAGCTTCTTTCCCTATTTTAATACCATCTTAACTTTAATGCTAGGAAAACTTACCAATAAACCAACTGTTTGCACTCCCTTTTTTCATTTCTCAAATCCCAGATATCTTAACAAAAACTTATTCGAGCCGTTGCAAAAGTTTGATAGGATAATTGCGTGTACTCATCTTGAAAAGAAAATATTAGGTGAAAAATTGGGCATTCCAGAAAAAAAAATAAAAGTTATATCTATGGGAGTGGATTACAAGAAGTTTATTTTACCACGGAAACATACTCCTAAGAGATTTAAATTTAAACAAAAATACTTTAAACCAAATGAAAAGAATTACAGAATGGTATTATTCTGCGGATATAAAAATTATGAGAAAGGAGCAATTTCAATTTTAAAAGCTATTCCCTACATCTTAAAAAAATACAGAAAAGTCTATTTTGTCTTTATTGGGCCACCTACTCTTGCGTTTAATAGAGAACTCTCAAAAATTCAGAAAACCATCGAGCCTCGAGTTATAAACTTAACCCCAGATAATTTGAAAGGATATTATGATGTAAAAAAAATCGCAGCTTTTAACGAAACGGATGTATTTTTGATGCCTAGCCGAAGTGATGCGTATGGTATTGCGTTTCTAGAAGCTTGGGCTTCTGGCAAACCCGTTATCGGAGCAAACATAGGAGCGACACCAGAGGTTATAAGAGATAAAATTGATGGGTTACTTGTTGGATTTGACGATTATGTAGACATCGCTGATAAGGTCGTAATGCTATTAAAAAAGAAGCGATTAAGCAAAAATTTAGGATTAGAAGGTAGAAATAAAGTTCAAAAGAATTTTTCCTGGGATATGATAGCTGAAAAAACACACGAAACATATCAAGAATTATTTTTAAAACAAGGTGAATAAATTGAAAAGAATATCTGGAAATCCCTATCTAAAAAAAAAGGAGGGAGCGTTGTTAATTGATGAAGTCTTACTTAACGAAATTTTAAAAACTTATACTACTCCCGTAATAATTTTTTTAGAAAATAGAGTTAGAAATAATATAAACACCTTTCTTAAAGTCTTTAAATCTGTTTTTAATAATTTTCAATGTTTATATTCTTTCAAAGCTAATTTCCTTCCTGAAATTTGCCATCTTGTTCAATCAGAAGGATTAGGTGCTGAATTAATTGGACTACCTGAACTAAAGTTAGCATTGAAATTACAATTTCCTCCAGATAAAATAATTGTAGGAGGTCCTTATTTACCACAAGAACTTATCGAAAAATGTATTCAAGAAAAGATCAAAGAAATAGTAGTTTATAATATGAACGATTTAATTAGAATCAACTCAGTTGCTAAAAACTCCAAAATAATTCAAGATATTTGTCTAAGAATCAATACACAAAAATATGGAAGCAAATTAGGTATTTTTTTAAATCAATCAAATGTAATAAAATTAAAAAAAATTATAAATGAATGTGAAAACCTCAAAATTACAACATTATTATCTCATTATACCACTCAGATGAATAACATTGAGCTATTTATAAAAAATGTAAATATCCTCTTAGATAATACTAAAATTTTGTCCGATGCTGGAATTAAAATAGAAAATATAAATTTAGGAGGTGGATTTCCTGAAGCAGTTATAATGCCCGAAAATCAGTTAAGAGAAGTTGCGATAGAAATAAATTCACTGGTAAGTAATTTTGAGATCAATTTTAAGAATATCTATTTTGAGCCCGGACGCTATTTAGTTGGCGACGCTGGTTTGCTCATTGCGAAAATTATCAAGGTAACTGATAACAGATGGATTTTCTTAAATATAGGTAATCACATTTGTCCCAAATTTGCAAAATCCTCTATGAGATTTTACAACGTAACAAGAATTGAGGAGCCACACAAATTTAAGACTTCAATAGCGGGAATATTGCCTACCGATCAAGATGTTTTAGCTAAAGATTATTTCTTTACTTATGACTTAAAGGAAGGAGACATTGTAGTTATTACAAATGTAGGGGCTTATAATCTCACTTTTTCTAACCGTTTTCCCTATCTCCTTCCCAACATAATTCTTGTAAAAAATAAAACCACTAAAAATATTTTTAATCCTTTGGTAAACAGTGATTTTTCAATTAATTAAAGCCTACCCATGTATTTTGTAGGTAATATGTGAATATCATATTGATTCTAATTTTTTATTTATATTATTTCTATAACAAAAATAAAACGATCTGTTGTTTTTTAATGGAATCTCTAATAAGAAATGCTAAAAAAAGAGATGTGGTTAGACCTGCTCGAGAAAATTTTGGTTACGCTAATATAAAAATCGTAGGCTGCGGAGGAGCTGGAAATAATACTATTAATCGCTTAATGAAAATAGGAATTCGGGGTGCCAAATGCGTAGCTGTGAATACCGACCTCCAACACTTAGAAAGTGTTGAATCTCACATAAAAATGTTAATAGGAAAAAACTTAACACGAGGTTTAGGTGCAGGAGGTAATCCAGATATAGGCAGAGCGGCAGCAGAAGAATCACGTGAAGATTTAACAAAAGTATTAAGAGAAGCTAATTTGGTTTTTATTACCTGTGGAGAAGGAGGGGGAACTGGGACTGGAAGCGCCCCCATAGTGGCAGAAATCGCTAAACTTGAAGGTGCAATAGTCGTTGGCGTGGTTACATTACCTTTTGAAACTGAAATAGGGAGGATTGATAAAGCTCAATCAGGCCTTAATGAATTAAAGAAATACGCTGATACATTAGTAGTTATAGATAATAATCGTCTTTTAGATATTGCTCCTGACTTACCTATTATAGAGGCGTTTAGCGTTGCTGATGAAGTCTTAGCAACGATGGTTAAAGGAATAACCGAAACAATTTCACTACCTTCACTAATCAACTTAGATTTTGCTGATGTCAGAACTATTTTAAGTACAGGAGGAGTAGCAATAGTGGGAGTAGGTGAATCGGGCGATAAAGAAAATCGAGTAGAAGATGCCATCGAAGACGCACTCAACTCACCTTTATTAGATGTCTCTATTAATGGTGCAAAGGGCGCTCTAATTCATATTTGCGGAGGAAACGATATGACTCTGGCAGAAGCAAATTCTGTAGCAAAGAAAATATCAGAAAAAATGGACGTAACCAATGCTATGGTAATCTGGGGGGCTAGAGTTAACGATGAATTTGAAGGATATTTAAGAGTTATGCTCCTCATAACAGGTATAAAATCGCCACAAATCTTTGGAAATAATATATCGAGTGTTCAATCGTTTAAAAGCAACGACGTAACTAAGAATCTCAATGAAAGTAAATTATCAAATGACATTTTAAATATTAAAGAGCTCTCATTTGATTAATTTTATTTTTCCTTCTCCTTTTTAAATTCATTTCAAGAAATAAATATATGGAACATAAATTTAGTCCTAAAACTCAAAAAGAAGTTAATACGGTTTTAGATAACTTAGCGGAGTGGAAGAATTTATTTTCTATCGGCGTAGACTATTTTTATGAAGGATGGGCAATCTATCTTAAAGAAATGAGCATCTATCCGAGAAGTATCGTGATCTTCAAGTCGTACTCAGAAGATTATTACTCGATTAAAAGTTTTGAAATACATTCTTCTAAAGAAAAAGAAGTTTTTAAAGAACTTTATGTTAATGAAAAAATTGATACACTTTCAGCTCTCTATGCTGAGATTAAGGAAATAATTTATGGAAAAGATATTTTAGGTTCAATATCAAGCATGAAATGTGACTAAAAAGGGTAATAAATTATATAACAAGATTGCTAAGATGCTAAAATTGAGGTTTATACAATTTCCTAAATTCTTCCTTCTTCTTGTCGTTATATTTATTTTCTAAGAACTTAAGTACCGAGTGGTGAGGCATCCCACTCAATAACATATTTACGGCCTTTCTGGCGATTTGTAAATTATCATAGTCAGAAATAATTGAAATCGTTTTTCCATAAACAGATACATAACTTTCCGCGAATCTCTCTATTGCTTTTCTCATTTCACCATTTCTACCAATAATTCTTCCTTTTAATCTCTTTATTTTCTTTTCAGATTTCCCTAATAGGTCGTAAAGATTAAAAACTTCTATATCGAAGGTTTCATCTAATAATTTCATAGCTTTTACGGGGTTGAATCCTCTGTTTATTGCGTTAATTATTTTTTGTGCCGTAAATGTGTTAAGTGGAGTGTAATTTTGATGTCCTATTATGGGTTTGACCTCGCAATCCCCAGTTTTACTATCTAAAATGATTTGCACTCCTAAGGACTCTTCTAGGTCTCTTTTGGTTTCTCCATTCTTTCCGATTATTACAGCAATCCTATTTTGCCCTATTTTCATAATATTACTTTTAACTTTAATAACTTTAATAATGAATATTTGTATTTTTATTTAATCTAAATTAATTACTTCATAGTAAAATTCTTCAGGATTAGGTACTTCTACTCCAACTTTTTCGAAGTAATTAAAAATATTTGTGATATCCCTAACCAGAAAAATTTCTGCTTTTGGATGATGAATCGTTACGGCTTGTGAAATATCAATTATGACTGGTTTTTGATTGTGATACAATATATTAAATTCTGATAAATCACCGTGAACTAAATTTGCTTTTTGATACAAATTCTTAATAAAATAAAGAATTTCATTTAATAAGTTAACTGGATCCTTTGGAGTTTTTATATCTTTAAGTTTTGGAGCTGGAATCGATTCAAAACCAATATATTCCATGATTAAAACGTTATTTTTTGTATAAATTGGCTCAGGTACGCTCAAACCTGCCTTATACGCTCTCTTAAGATTTTTAAATTCTTTACTCGCCCAGAGATATATAATTTTTGATACGTTGTTCGGTACTTTTTTAAATCTAGGATCTCCGATAATGTAATTTCTCATCCATCTTGAAGTATTTGTATCAATTTTATAGATTTTTATCGCGTATTCTTCATTTTTTTGACCATACGCAAGATAAACATTTGATTCTTTCCCCGCGGAGATAATGCCTTCAATTCGGCCTAAAGTTCCAGTTTTTAATAATTTGCTCAATTGTAAATACATTCTTTCGTCAAATACAGAATCTACCGTAGCTCGTTTCTTTGTTTGGTCTACATTTTTAATTCGCTTAGAATCAACATTCTTTTTTTCTAAATCGTCTATATTTTTGTTAAAATCATTAGCAATATCGTCATCACCAACTCCATTTTCGATATCCTCATCTTTCTCATCTATAAATTCTTTTTTCTTCTTTTTCACTTATTCCTCCTCCGCTATCTTTTTAATCATTATTTTATCATCAAAGAAATATGAAAAGTTTTTTACAAGTTTTGTTTGTTTTTCGTCTCTTAACATAACCTTATTTTTAGTTAGATTCTCGATAAAGAACTTTGAATTGTTGATTAAAACATATTCGTTTTTCCTAAATGGCAAAAATTTTATGAGAGCTTTCAATCTATAGAGATTTCTTCCCTTTTGAGAATCTCTACCTACCAGCTTTTTTGTCCTCTTTAAAATAAAATGATGATTTGCTCTAATATGAGATATTATCCGGTTCATTAGCTCGTTTGTGCTTAAATAAAGATCAACACCAAGCGTTTGATCCTCTATTTTTGCAATATACTGTTTATCGTCTTTACTAAATAAATTTTCAACTAATAAGGAAATGTCATCTAAAGTTTCTTTTATAACGCCAAATTGCGTCTTATCATTCACCCTTAATTGAACAATCGAAAGATAATACATACCCCCTCTTAAGTTAGCACAGTTTTTGCACAATTCGTAATCTATAATTACTCTTAGTGTTTCCTGGTGAGTAAATTTATGATCTCCTGTCATCTTTCCTGTTATAATAACATCTAAAGATGTTAAAAGATTCCGAGAAGAATATATTAATTTATCAAATGAAAATGAAAAGGCGATTAAACCTTGTTTTGTGTATTTCTTTAATAGAAAACGAGTTAAAACCTCTTCAATGACGGGAAAGATTTCATTTTCAGCAGGTTCATACCATTCTTCTTTTTTTGCATATTTCAAGCAATCATTACACAGCTTAAAATTATAACTTTTAGGTAATTCAAATAAAGGATTTTCCTCTAAATAGCAATTAAGGCACATACCAAAATGAGGTGCTTCTTCATCCAGTTCTGAACCACATATTGCACAAAATCTATGAGGCATTAAAACATCATTTTCATTGCCATTGGAATATTATTTATTCTTCTCACTCCATCTTTCGGTAGGAGTTTAAGGTTTATAGCTTCATTAGTTATATTTTCCCCTACAATATTAAAGTACGAAGCCTCCTTTAAAATCTCCATTGCTTGCTCTATGTTCAGAAGGTCTCCTCCAAAAAAATTGGAGTTGATTTCAATTCTTAAATTCCCCTCTGTAAAAACTTGATTTAATAAATCCTCGTCACAACAAGCGACTGTATCAATGTCATTCCTTCTATGGATTTTAAGGTATACTTTCATTTATTACTCAATATTGCACATTTATTTTTCTCTTATTTCTTCCCGTGCACCACAAGCAGTACATTTAAGATAATTTTTTTTCCCTTCTCTTTGAATATCTGTATCAGGTTTATTACATATCTTACATAATACATACATTTTTGAATATTGTTCAATTAATCTATTCAATACCTGTTCTTTATAGATACCTTTTAGAAATAATTGTTGTCCTCTTATTTCTCCCATAGTTCCTACTTTCTTCAGAAATACACCAATAAAATGCTTGCGATCTCGATTTAAAGTATTAATAATTTTGTTAAAGTTTGTAATGTATGTGTTTTTAGCTTCAATTCTTATGTCAACTTTTGGAATTACAAACCTAGATAATTTCTTCACATTATCGGGAATCTTCTCATAAGCTTTATCTATTAATTCGTCATAATTGTTGATATCCATGTTATTCTACCTATCTTTAATATTTCTACTAATTTCAATAATTAATCCTACAAAAATAATTTTACGGTTTTGAGAAATCAGACATCTTCAATAACTTTGATAGATATTTTCTTCTGTAGGATAGATTCGAGATTCCATTACTAAATCGTTAATATATGTCCTTAGTTTATTTTCGGGAATTTTTAATCTTGTCTGTAATTCTTCAAGGCTTATTCCATTTCCATCTTGAGAATACTCGTATATTGTGGAAAAGATATCTTCTTTAAGAGTATCAACTTTAGAAGTTTTAGAAGGTTCGCTTTCTCCAAATAATTTATCTATATCAATATCATCAGATAAATTATCGAAAAATGAATCCTCATCTATATCAGAATCATTTTCTTCGACATTAGGAATTTCATGTATCTCTCCAGATTTTATTTTCTTAATTACTTCAGCCTCTCGTAGTAAAACATAATTTGGATCCACTATTTTTCTTATTGATTTAATATTGCTAATCTGCGATTTTTCGTTAAAATATCCCACTCTGCCTAAAATGTCTACTAAATCTCCAATATTTATATCAGTATATTTTTCTGGATCAACATCCCACTTGACAGATGAGATTATACCGGTACCATCATCAAGCTCAAATCGTAAGTTAGTGCTAATTTCTTCTGTCGGAGAATTAATATCGCTAGTTCTTTTACTTAGAAATTCTTCTTTATTAGTAATCGTAGCAACAACCCTAATTCTTTTAAGGGCGCCGAAGATAGTGAATAACGACTTTTCTTTAGCGTTATACCTACCTTCTACAAGGTGTTTAACCCAACAGCGAACCGCGGGAGAAAATTCATAAGTTTGTATTTCACTCATAATTAATTTCACATGAAGAATCTTTTTTAAAATCAAGTACCATACTATCGATTATTATTTAATATAGAAATGATTATTAAGCGTTAAATATACCTAATCCTCTCTTACTTTTAATATCTTTTTGCATTTTTATTAATATTTCTTGTGATCAGTAGAAAATTTTAACTTAGAATAAAGGAAAAAGTAGCGGGGGTTCGATTTGAACGAACGATCTCAGGGTTTCTCATCCAAAAGCGTGAAAAATTTCTTTTTTCCACACATTGTCGAGATATGAGCCCTGCGGCATAAACCAGGCTAGCCCACCCCGCTTAGGTTTTTTCTTATGAGTATCACTCACGGAATATAGATCATATAATTAATTTAACTTTTAATTTCTTATCATTTTTAGGGAGGATTGTAGTGGTGTTTTTTTAGTTTAAAATATATTGACTTATAATTATTTAAAATAAACTTAAGATTTCAGACAAATGGTTGACTCGCATTCAAAAAGCTTTTTTGGACAAAATACTGGTATTATAGTGAGCAGCTTTTCAAGTTCAGATCCTTTTACTTTTATACATTGTTTTAAAAAAAAACCTAATGGAATATGGGAAAAACCCTCTTCCAAAGAGGGTAAATCTATTAAATTTTCGTTAGAAGAGATAGTTTTAATTTTACGAGTATTAAATCGTCAAACTCTTAATTGGCAAACTCAACATAACTATAAAGATACTACAACTACTATCTCCTTTAATTGGGAAGACGAAGAAGCAGAGGTATTATGGATTAATGTCGGGAAGTATTCAAAAAGGCTTAATCTTGCTCAAACAGAAATCTTAAGGCTTCTTTTATCACATTTCTTACAAGAAAAAATAATATATTCAACATTACCAAAAAAATTAGCACGCAGTATTAAGGCAAAAAACCCCTTATCGCTAGAAATTAAAAAGACCAAAAACAACGGTGGCGATCTTGATGAGGATTATGATGCTAATTTATGTGAACCGTTTAATAGAGGAGTCATAAGTAATGAAATGACTGATATCGAAGGATCAATCGTGGGAGAAACAGATAAAGCTTTTTTAATAAAGTTCGATAAAATCGAGGAGTGGATACCGAAATCAGCTATTAAAAGTCGCTCCATTACACAAAAGAACATTTCTCAAAAATTTAAAATTGATAATTGGATTTTGATAAAGCTTAATTTAATTCCCTAAATATTCATTTAATTGTAAATTAAAATAAATAAGCTTAATTTCTATTCTTAATTAACAATTTTATTAAAAAATATGCAATGAAATAATTCTTCATGAGTTTACTTAATCTTATTACAGATTTCCTCCTACACCCATGGTTTATCATATCGTTAATCTTTTGGATTATCGTAATCGTATTTGTCTTCGCGTTAAAAAATAGAAAAGAAGCATACACCTTTTTTTTTCCCCTCTTAATCTTGTTTAAGACTAAAAAGCTCAACAATTTTATTAGAAAAATCTCAAAAAAATCTCCAAGGTTTTGGCGAATTTTTTGGAATATAGGAATTTTTGTGTCTTTTGGATTTACTATATTTGGATTTTTTTTCTTCTTTATAAACATAGTTCAATTGTTTTTTCAACCAAGTCCACAAAATGTGCTTACTCCGCTCATCCCTGGAGTGAATGTCGATTTACCTACCTTATTTTATATGATATTACCATTATTGTTCATTATGACTACTCACGAGTTTGCGCATGGAATTTCTGCTAACAATGACGGAGTTGAGGTTAAGTCAACGGGAGTGATGGGCCTTGGTTTGTTCTACTTAGTAGGTTTTGGTGCTTTCGTAGAAGTTGATGAAAGAGATTTAAGATCCTCAAAATATCATAGAAATACCCGGCTTAGAATAGCTGCAGCAGGAACTTTTGTAAATGCTATAACCGCAGGTATAGCAATCTTATTAATTATTGGTTTTCCATTGTTAGTTTCTCCTTTTTATACGCAAGTTACCCAAGTTTATAGCGTTCTACCAGCTCAGGAGGGAGGTTTTAACCCTGAAAATCTTGAATCTTCAGACGCCATTCTTGCCATAAAGAATTCAGAGGATCCAGACACCGATTTCCTATTCTTGGATTTAAATAAAAATATTAGTCTTACTTCAGTGTTGACTAACACTACAAGTGTTAAATTCTCAATCGGAGACAATTTAACATTTAGAACTTATAATCCCGTTACTGATCTATATTCTAGAAAAAATGTTACAGTAGGTCCTCGATACGATATAGGAATCCGTTATGAATATATACCCAATGGAACGGGATTAAGAATAACTTATAACTATTCGAGTGATTCTGAGACAAATATCTTAATTAAAGAAATTAATGGAACTGAAATAGATACATCAAGTGGAAAAACTTTAGAGCTATTCTTAACTAATTTTAATCTAGAAGCGATTAACTTAACTTCAGATCTGGGAATTGATTACATTTTAGATGTTGAGGTCGTTGGAGTATATATAGGGGTTCAAAGTACTTATTATTGGATGCATAAAAATGATTTCGCAAAATTTTTTACCAGTAATTGGCCAGATTTTTGGCTAAGAGAATTGGTGTGGCTCTTTATAATTTCCTTTTCGATAACACTATTTAATATGATGCCATTACCTATATTTGATGGCGATAGGTTCTTAAAGGAATTGGTTAACTGGAGATTTGGAGAAAATTATCAATCTAAAAGGAAGAAAAAAGATCGCTTAATATATAAGGGAACCGATACCGAATGCAAATTATCAGAATATCGCGTTGAATACGTAGAATCTGTAAAAATATTACTAGAAGATGCTGAGAAAGGGGATCCCAACAGTGAAATACTCTTAGGAAAAGACAACTATGTCCTAGTGGACAAAATTGGAGATGGATTTAAAGATACCGTGTTAGTTACCTTACCAGAAACCACGAAACTTAAAATAAATTCAGTATTTGAAGTTACCTACGAATATTGGTATGACGATAAAAGAAAAATCAAAAGCACAGTTATGAATATTATACGAATTATAGCGTTAGGTCTCATTATTGGAAACTTCGTATTATCCTTTGTGAATTTCGGATTTGGTCTTTTTTGGCTACAATAAATATGTTGATGTGATTTCCATAAACAATATTGATAACGGCTATAATGTCTTTATGAAAACTGCTACTTGCGACTACTGCAACACAAAAACTATAGTTGTTCATAGAAAATATTCTGGCGAGTTAATTTGTACCAATTGTTTTACAAATAGAATCGAGAAAAATATCTTCCAGACAATATCTAAGTATAAAATGCTGAGATCCCAAGATAAAATCGTTGTTGGAGTTTCTGGCGGAAAAGATTCTCTTGCATTACTTTATAATCTTATTAAAATCCAAAAAAATAACTATCATTCAAAACCGATAATCGCAGTTACCATCGACGAGGGTATTCGAAATTACAGAGCCAATAGTATTAAGAACGCTATTAGATTTTGCAAGAAGTATAGTATTGAACATGTTATTGTATCATTTGAAGAAAAAACAGGAAAGTCTTTAGATGAAATTGTAGATTTAAAAAATAACGCGGAAGAACATAAATATGCCTGCAATTTTTGCGCTACAATTCGAAGAAGGCTGTTGAATGAAACTGCAAAAGAACTAGGCGCAGATGTTCTAGCTATGGGCCACAATTTGACAGATGTAGCGGAAACATTTTTGATGAACGTTTTATTTAAAAGATATAAACTCATAGCTAATCAGTATATGTTTAAAAAAGAGACTGATGAATTAAAAAAGTATTTCGTTAAAAGAATCACTCCTTTAATGAAAATTCCAGAAGAAGAAATCTTCCTTTACTCAAACTTGAAAAAAATTGACTACTACCCTTCACATTGCCCCTATAGAGAAAAAGATCCGATTTTAAGAAAAAGAGTTCTTGAATTCATTCAAGAATCTAAGAAATTTAGTCCTGAAATTGAATTCAATTTGCTTAATGGTTTTTTAGAAATGTCCGAAATTCTATCTAACAATTATAAATCAACATCTTATAATACCTGCAAAGAATGTGGATACCCGTGTGGCAATGCTAGCTTATGCCTCTACTGCACGTATTTAAAAGGGGTAAAAGAATAAGGTTATCTTATTAAATATTCACTAAATTCCTTTAATTTACCGTATTCTCTAATTTCCTCTCGAAAGAGAGGTATCGTGATTAAATTTTTACCGAATCCTTTTTCAAAAACTTCCTTTATCTTTACTAAATTCCGGTGCTGCATTTTCCTTCGAGATTTACAGAAATCGCATAAATCGTCTTCATCTTGATATAAATTATTAACAACCACGTTTGAAACGGGTATTTTATATTTATACAACTCGTTTAGAAGACGTCCCGTCTCAGAAATTGCCATTTCTTCTGGTATCATGACTACCACAAAGGAATTTTTCAAAGGGTTCGTAAGATCATCTCGCGCGTTAAGAATAGATTCTTTTAGCCTTTCTAGAACCTCTAATGAATTATCTTTGTTTTTTTCTGCTTTCGTAAACAAACTTTTCATTAATCCCATTAGATTTCCAAGTTTTAATCTCATCTTCAATAATTTACCAATCCATCCCGATAATGTTTCTGGAAGGCTTAAAAACCTAAGAGTATGTCCAGTCGGCGCAGTATCGAATATAACTAAATCGTAATCGTGCTCAGTCTCAATAAACTCTAACACTTTCAATAAAGCGAAAGCTTCGTCTATACCCGGTGGGCTCATTGATGTCATGTCTTGTAAATCTTCCATCAAGGGAAATCCCCCCATGACATCTGGCATATCACTTCCTTCTAGGGGGTTCATGGTTGTTAGTCCTTTGTATTCTGAAACATCTGCTTTTGGATCTATTTCTAACGCGGTTAAATTATTTACCCCCGGTATCCTTGTTGCCTCGCCTGGCGGAAGGTTAATTCCGAGACTATCTCCTAATGAATGAGCAGGATCTGTACTAATGATTAATGTGTTTCTCCCGTGTTCTGCTGCCCATATTGCTGCACTTGAAGCGCAAGTAGTCTTTCCAACTCCCCCTTTCCCCCCAAACATAATTATTTTTAGCTTCAATAACATTTCTTCTATTTTCATCCTAATCACACTATTATTCTACTAGCCTCAATTACCTTTATTATCTTATAGTTTAATGATAACTATTATTATTATGAAAAAAGTTATGAAATTCGATTTAATATGTAAGTTTAAACCTTAAAATCGCAACTATTCCTCCAAAGGTACTGTATAACATCTCCCCTTCTTCAGTATCCGGAGAAATAATTATAACCTCAGTTCCCACAGTTTCTGCTATAGACCCAAGCTCCTCTATTAGTAAAACCTTTTTTACAACGTTAAACGAGTTAGAACCACATTCAGGGCAATTTTCATCTTGAATTGTAATTTCTGATTTGCCAAGTTCTTGTTCTCTCGCGGTTCGAGATTCCTTATAATTACAATTTGAACACTCTATATTTATTTGAACAGTATCTAATTTTTCAGAAAGTATTAATTTATCTACAGCGCCCATGTTTAAAGCTTTTTGTACTTCGTCAAGACCATAGGCTGCCATTCCCGTGTCATTTGATATCTCATTTAAAAAAAGTTGCATAATTTCTTTTTCCTTAATGTATTTAACGTTAGATATTTGTTCTTTTATCTTTTCAATCAATGCACGAATTCCTTCTCTTCCTCCATAACCTAGGTCTACAACATCCAAAATTTTATCTCGTAACCGATAATCTAAACTTTCATCGTTTACATATTTTTCTTTCGATGGACCTGGTCCTCCAATAAAAATTCCTTGTAAATCCTCAATACCCAGAAATAATTTGTTGACTTCATCAGAGATTCTTCTGTAAAACCTGGTTTCTGCTTCTTCCATTTGCCGTTCAAATCTTTTTTGGGATTGACCTCCTGCTCTATGCTTACCGTGAACCCCGGAAGTAAATTCTCTCACAACTTCTACGTGGTTACCAGTAAGATATCCTACCGCAGATTCTTTTCGCCCTATGACAAGTAATCCGTACGTTTCTTTTGTTTGAAGCATCTCCTCTAATGGCCATAATAAGAATTCGCTTGCGCAATGGTATCTAAAGGTTAAAACTTTATCAGGAGGATTCACAATATACAATTCGTTCCTTTCAGTTCCGGGAGTGTTATTTTGTGGGATTGCCCCTGAAAACATTACCAATCCGTTTTCAGGTACTCCTGTTATGTTTTTTAACTGGCCCATCAAACTTGATATACTATCCAATACATTTTTCCGGGTAAGTTTTGATTTGATATTCTGACTTTCGCTTACTTCGTTCTTAAGGTGATTAGTTACGTCCGAGATTTTACGATCGTGAGGGATATATAAAGAAACTAACTCTGTGTGAAAGCCCTTCTTCTCCTTTAATTGGCTTAATAACCGTTTTGTCTGAAATATCTGTAAATCTTTACTTTTCCGTTGTTCGGGTGAACTCATATTAATCAACAAAAATAAAAAGGATCCAAAAGATTAATAGTTTTTCTTTATTTCAAACTATATAAACAACTCTTATTATTAACTCTAGTAATTATGAGTACAAATAATAACCAAGATCACGATGTCCCTAAAGATCATCCTCGCTATGAAAGTCTAAAATATAGACATAATATTATTGAAGGAATGAAAAAATTGATCGTTGCGGAAGCAGGATTAATGGCTCATGGTAGAGGAGAATGCTTTGATTACATGTTGGGAGAAAAAACTAGTGAGATCGCAAAAGAATCTATAGAAGCAGCCGTTGCCCTATTATACCTTGCCAAATATCCGGTTATCAGTGTTAACGGGAATACTGCGGCTTTATGCCCTAAAATGCTGGTAGAGCTATCAAAAATAATAAATGCTCCACTTGAGATTAACTTATTTTATAGAAAAGAAGGAAGAATAGACGCAATTAAAAAAGTTTTGGAGGATGCGGGAGCTGAAATGATACTAGGGATAAATGAAACAAAAATGGTCGAAATTGAAGAACTTTCTAGCAATAGAAGAAATGTCGATCCTAATGGCATTAAAATAGCTGATGTCGTATTTGTTCCTTTAGAAGACGGAGATAGAACAGAGGCTTTGAAAAAAATCGAAAAAAAAGTAATCGCAGTTGATTTAAATCCAATTAGTAGAACGTCCTTATGGGCTGATGTCACCATAGTAGATAATATTGTAAGAACATTGCCAAAAATGATCAAAATTGCTAATATACTAAAAAACGCTGAAGAAAAAGAATTAAAAAACATTGTTGAGAAGTACGATAATAAGCGTAATATTCAAGTATCTTTAGACACAATAATTCAATACATAAAAAAACAAAAAAAAGATGCCTTCAAAATTTTAAAAGATTGAATTTAAACCTTTTTATTAATTAAAAAAGCTTAAAAATTTCTAAAATAATATCTATTTAGCAAATATTTTATATATCTAGAACTACAATTCGAGCTCATATAACTATGGGTACAGACAAAGATACTCGCATTAATTACTCCGACAATTACAGTGATATTAAGCCTATAATAATA
Organism: Promethearchaeota archaeon; assembly: GCA_016839745.1. Classification (GTDB taxonomy): domain Archaea; phylum Asgardarchaeota; class Lokiarchaeia; order Sigyniarchaeales; family SOKP01; genus SOKP01. The sequence goes on along the minus strand of JAEOTS010000123.1, from coordinate 593 downwards.
AGAAGATGTACGCTAGAAGATTTAGAAGCAGTTATTGAAGTAAACGAAAAAGAATTACCAGAAGATTATCCCTACTTTTTCTACAAAAGCATATTGGATAATTATCCGGAATCTTTCCTTGTTGCGTGCAATGATATCGGAAAAATCATTGGATATATTATGTGGAGAGTTGAAAGAACTCCCGCAATAAGTAGCTTAAAACTAGTAAATAAAGGACATCTAGTATCTATAGCCGTATTTAAAGACTATAAACGCATAGGAGTCGCTACAGCCTTATTGTCCAATTCTATGAAGAATTTAAAAAAATATAAGATAGACGAGTTTGTTTTGGAAGTAAGAGTGAGTAATTATACTGCAATTAATTTGTACAGGAAATTTAATTACATTACTCATAGCATAAAAGAAAAGTATTACAGAGACGGGGAAAGTGCATACTTCATGACCCTAAAACCATGATCTCCCTATCTGAATGATCTTTCTAATCCTTTTATCAAAAATGTTAATAACTCGTTTATCGGGACTTTTATATCTAACTCTTTTGCAAATTCTACAATTTTACCGTTAAGAAAGTCAATTTCTGTAGGTTTATCCTT